>JAOASC010000047.1 GCA_025210295.1 Flavobacteriales bacterium
GTGGTTCATATACTTGGACTGATGGAAATACCTATACAGCTTCCAATAATACAGCTACGCAAACCTTAACTTCTATACAAGGGTGTGATTCTGTTGTGACGTTAAACTTAACAATCAACGAATACCCATCTAATTCGGTTAGCCTCAATGGATTAACAATGACATCTGGAGAAATCAGTTCTTCTGATGTAAGCTTCCAGTGGATTGATTGTAATAATAATGCCCCTATTAGCAACGAAACAGAACAAAGCTATGTCGCAGTTGAAAATGGAAATTACGCCGTTATTGTCAACAATAGTCAATGTATAGATACTTCAGAATGTGTAGAAATTAACACTGTTAGTGTTGAAGCATTATATAAAGAGCAATTAATAACGTTTTATCCTAACCCTATAAAAGAGAACTTTACTATTAGGTTTAACAAAACAAGCTCTGGAATAATTAGAGTTTATGATATTTTAGGAGAACAAGTTTTAAGTGAAGTATTTACCAATGTTAGCAGTTGTAATGTAGCACTTAACTTACCCTCTGGAAATTATTTTGTCAAAGTAAAAACTAATGATCAAAACGCTATAATGCAATTCATAAAAAAATAGTGTTCCCCCTTAATTACCGTACATTCATTTTATATGGGAATACAATCAAACCTATATAGATAACCTAAAAAACGGAATTTTAATTCTATTAAATTTAAGAATATGAATGAGCAATTTATTTTATATAAGCCCAGAAGTAAAAAACTAAGGGCTTATATTAAAGACTATTATTTTCATAAAGATTATAATAAAAGTAAGACAAAAAAAATTGTGTATTATCCGACTATATATACAGGGTTAACCATCTATAAATCTTCTAAAGTTCTATTTATTTCTCCCTCTCACTCTATAGCTATACCAGACGAACATACAGATTATTTTTATTGTTTTACATCAGCATATTACCAAGCTGGCACAGCTGAAATTCGACCTCCTTTTCAAAAAATAGGTATTGTATTTGAACCTTTTGGTATTAATCAGTTTATAGAGCATCAATCACTCTTTCAACTAACCAAAGGGAAAAGTATTTGTATGATGAATTATTTTAAACAACAAATGGATATGATAATTGGCGAACTGTTTAGTGAAATAAGTGACCTAAAAAAAATAGAAATTTTAGATGAATATTTTGAACGTCAGTTTTTGTTAAATGATTGTAAAATTATTAAACAAGCTATAGCTTTTATAGAACATTCACCTAGCAAACCAAAAGTCAATGAATTGGCTCAACACCTAAATATACATCGAAGAACATTATTAAGGAATTTTAGAACCCATTTAAACTGCTCTATTCAGAACTATATTAAAGCCTATCAATTCAGAAAAGCGTTTAATTATTACCTAAACGCTATTAAAAAGCCCTCATTAATAGATCTCTCATATCAATTCAATTATTATGATCAAGCTGAATTTAACAAACAATTTAAAACTTTAGCTGGAGCCTCTCCAAAAACTATTTTTAGTAATATACGAAAACTAGCCCAAAACGATTATTTTTGGAAAATAGAATAAGGATATTTAGCATTATGATACTGGTATTAATAGCATACTTTATTTTGCTTTTTTTCAAAGAACTAACAATCCCTTTTTTACTATAAAACATACTTATAACTTAACAACTTATAGTATAACTTAGCCATTAAAAAATCTGAAGATTTTTCTATTTCATTGGGACACAATTCTACGATATCAAAACCTACGACGTTTTTTTCTTTAAACACTTTCTTTAAAAATTGTAGGGTTTCATTCCAATATAAGCCTCCTGGTTCTGGTGTACCAGTAGCTGGAACAATGGCAGGATCAAACGCATCTAAATCTATGGTGATATAAACATTGTTGGTCATTAAATTAACGGCTTTTTCTTGCCAATGTTGATCCGCTCTAAAATTATGAGCAAAAAAGACTTGCTCTTTTTTCATTACAGCCTTTTCCGAACTATCCATACTTCGTATTCCCAATTGAATCAAATTGGTTGTTTGGCTAGCTTCGTATAAAGCACATGCATGATTACAAGTAGAGCCCTCATATTCTTTTCTTAAGTCGGCATGGGCATCCAATTGTAAAACCGTTAAGTTTTCGAATTTTTCATTGTATGCTCTTATAGCCCCTATAGCCACAGAATGCTCCCCTCCTATTACCGTAACCATTTTGTTATTGTTCAAATGTTTTTTAGTTACCTGATATACAGCTTCAACCATTTCTTCTGGAGATGATTTTTCAACTACAGAATCTGCTAAAAAGACACCCTGCTGATACACTTCAGAATCGGTTTCTATATCATAAAGTTCCATGTTTTCAGAGGCTTCTAAAAATGCTTCAGGACCTTTATCTGCACCTTTTTGCCAAGTACTCGTTTCATCATAAGGAACAGGTAAAATAACAACTTTAGAAGTTGTATATCCTGCATACTCATCTGGTATCCCTGCATATCTTCTATTCATACCCTAAAATCTTTAAAAAATCAGCTGCTTTTTGTTCTTCTTTAAACAAATAATCTTGTTGTTTCCCCTCCTTATCTTTATAGATCATGATATGTTGGGGTTGAGGAATTAAACAGTGTTGTAATCCTCCATACCCTCCTATCGTTTCTTGATAAGCTCCCGTATTAAAAAAGCCAAGATAAAGCGGGGCTTCTTTTTTATATTTGGGAAGGTAAATCGCATTAATGTGTTGCTCAGAATTATAGTAATCATCGCTATCGCAAGTTAGCCCTCCCAACAGCACTCTTTCATAATGAGTATCCCAACGGTTGATAGGCAACATAATAAAACGTTTATTGATCGCCCAACTATCAGGTAAGGTGGTAATAAAAGAAGAATTAATCATATTCCATTTCTCTTTATCATTCTGTTGTTTTTGATAAAGTACTTCATAAATAGCACCTGCACTTTCACCAACTGTGTAAGACCCAAATTCCGTAAATATATTAGGTTCCGCAACCCCTTCTTCCTCACAAGTAGCTTTAATTAGCCCAATAATTTCATTAACCATATAAGCATAATCATAATGAAATGCCAGCGAGTTTTTGATTGGAAAGCCTCCTCCTATATTAAGGCTATCTAAGGTCGGGCATATTTTTTTTAATGCGGTATATACTTTTAAACATTTGGTCAATTCATTCCAGTAATAAGCATTATCTTTTATTCCTGTATTGATAAAGAAATGCAACATTTTTAACTCCACTTGTGGATTATTTTCTATTGCACGTTGGTAATAGTCCACAATATTTTTATAGCCTATTCCTAATCTACTGGTATAAAAAGCAAATTTAGGTTCCTCCTCAGAAGCAATTCTAATTCCAACCTTAAAAGGTCGTTTAGTTTCAGATTGAATTAACCCTAACTCTTCATAATTATCAATAACAGGAATACAATTGGTAAAGCCTTCATTAATTAGTCCTGCGATCTTTTGGATGTATAAATCTCTTTTAAAACCATTGCAAATGATATAATCTGATTGTTGTAGTTGATTAGCTTTATATAATTTTAGCACGATATCAATATCAAATGCAGAGGACGTTTCAATATGTGTATCATTTTTTAAAACTTCCTCTATTACAGGTTTAAAATGGGAGCTTTTAGTGCAATAACAATAATAATATTGACCTTGATAATTATGTTGCTCAAATGCTTCCTGAAACCATTTTTTTGCTTGCTGAATATTGGTTGAGATTTTGGGTAAATAACTAAATTTTAGCGGTAGTCCATAACGTTTCACTAGATTCAATAAATCAATTCCATGAAATGAAAGCTCTCCATTATTTACACTAAATTCATCCTGTGGGAAGTCAAATGTTTGTTGTATTAGATCGTTATATTTTGTATTCATTTTTTACACGGCATAAAAAAAGCCCTTAGTTATAAAAATAAGGGCTTTTCTGAAATACAAGTTATTTTATTCTTCTTTATTTTCCTCATCTTGATTGGTTGCCTCTTCTGATTGTTGCGCTTCAACCTCATCAACTGTATTTTCAACTTCAGGATTTTGAAGTTTCACCTCCTCAGCTTCCACTTCTTCTTTTGTTTCCTTTGTTTCAACAGCTTCCTTATCAAATGGTCTCTTTCCAAAAATCAGTTCTAAGTCCTCTTTAAAGATAACCTCTTTTTCAATTAGCTTATCAGCTAATAAATTTAATTTATCCTTATGCTCAGTTAAAATAGCTATTGCTCTTTGATATTGAATATCGGTAATTTTCTTAACCTCTTCATCCATTAAGGCTGCAGTTCGTTCACTAAATGGTTTGGTAAACCCATCTCCCATATTGTAATAAGAGACATTACCGACTTTTTCATTTAGTCCATAGATTGATACCATGGCATGTGCTTGTTTCGTTACTTTTTCAAGATCACTTAACGCTCCTGTAGATACTTTTCCAAACGCTACATACTCAGCTGCTCTACCACCTAATGCAGCGCACATCTCATCTAAAATTTGCTCAGTAGTTGTAATTTGACGTTCTTCTGGTAAGTACCAAGCCGCACCTAAACTTCTTCCCCTTGGGACGATAGTTACCTTTACCAATGGATTAGCATATTCACACATCCAACTCACTGTAGCGTGTCCAGCTTCATGAATGGCAATAGCACGTTTTTCCTCTGGGCTAATAATTTTATTCTTTTTCTCTAATCCACCTATAATACGGTCAACAGCATCTAAGAATTCCTGTTTTTCGATTACTTTTTTCTTTTTACGAGCAGCAATTAATGCGGCTTCATTACAAAGATTTGCAATATCAGCTCCACTAAATCCAGGAGTTTGTCTAGCTAAAAAGTCACGATCTAAATCTGCTGCAATTTTTAATGGTTTAAGGTGTACATCAAATATAGCTCTACGCTCATTTAAATCTGGCATATCAGCAAATATTTGACGATCAAAACGTCCAGCTCTCAATAAGGCTTTATCCAATACATCTACTCTATTGGTTGCAGCCAAAATAATAACTCCACTATTGGTTCCAAAACCATCCATTTCAGTTAACAACTGATTCAATGTATTCTCCCGTTCATCATTAGATCCCATGTTAGGATTCTTCCCTCTTGCTCTACCAATTGCATCAATCTCATCTATAAAAATAATACTTGGAGATTTTTCTTTGGCTTGTTTAAACAAATCACGTACACGTGAGGCTCCAACACCGACAAACATTTCAACAAAATCAGATCCTGAAAGAGAAAAGAAAGGAACTTTAGCTTCTCCTGCAACAGCTTTAGCCAATAATGTTTTTCCTGTACCTGGAGGACCTACAAGTAGTGCACCTTTAGGAATTTTAGCTCCAAGCTCTGTATATTTCTTAGGGTTTTTAAGAAAGTCTACAATTTCTTTAATTTCTTCTTTAGCCCCTTCTAATCCTGCTACATCTTTAAATGTAGTATTGGTACTTTCTCCTTGTGAACCAAACATCTTAGCTCTTGATTTTCCAACGTTGAAAATTTGAGAGCCACCTCCCATTCCTCCGCCAGTAACTCTACGCATGATAAACATCCATATCGCTAACATAATTCCGAAGAAGATTAACCAACTAAAAATTTCTTGTCCTAATTTATTGGTTTCATAAGCATCATACTTAATTCCGTAGCTAGACTCTTGTCCCCATTCTACCAATTGTTTAGAAAAGTTTTCACTATTCAATACTCTAAATTGAAAATGTGGTCCACTATTTCCTCCACCGCCTAATAGCGGTCTTTTCGCTTTAAACTTATTTTGATAAAACTCTTTTTTTAAACTTTCAGGTTTAATTGTTACATGAGCAATTGTTCTATCTACCAGATCAACACGTTCTACATCGTTGCCTTTCAGCATTACTTCTCTGAACTCTTGTTGTGTAGTACTTCTAATCCCTCCATCTGATTGAACAAATGTTAGTGAAATTAAGATTACTGCGATAATCGCATATATCCAATAAAAATTGAATGTCGGTTTTTTTGAATTTTGTTTATTTGCCATTCTATCTATTTCGTCATAAATTAATTATTCATCTTCAGAAATAACTTCTATTTCTGCATCTCCCCACAAGCCCTCAATGTTATAAAATTCTCTTGAATCCTTATAAAATACATGAGCAACCACATCTACATAATCTAATAGTACCCACTCAGCATTTTGTTTTCCTTCTTGGTGCCAAGGCTTCTCTCCAATATCATCTAAAACTACGTCATAAATCGACTTAGAAATAGATTCAACCTGTGTATGCGAATCACCATGACAAACAACAAAAAAGTCAGAAACTGCTCCTGGAATACCTCTCAAATCAATACACACTATATTTTTAGCTTTTAGTTCCTGCATACCTTTAATTACTTCTTCTTTTAGTAATACAGAACTTGCTTCATTATTTACACTCATTAATTCTTTTTTATTTTACAATATATTTACGATGTCAGTTATTGTGCCACAATGTTCAAATGTCAGAACAAAAGACATTATGGCCTAAAGAATCTTAACGTTTGTTAATCCAATAGAAACACATGACACCTTGACAGTTTATAAGCTATACAAAACTAAGAATTCTAACGATTTTTAATTCATAAATTTTATTAAATTTGAAGAAATATTTACTACTTAAATTATGGAATGGTTTGAAACTTGGTTTGATTCTAAGTATTATCATATACTCTATAAAAATAGAGACGATGAAGAAGCGCAAGCTTTTATAGATGTTTTACTTGATGCAATTGGACTTGAAGATGGTTCAAACATATTGGATTTAGCCTGTGGTAAAGGAAGACATTCTATTTATCTCTCGAGTTTAGGTTATCGTGTTAAAGGAGTTGATTTATCCGTTAACAGTATTGAAGCCGCTCAAAGTAATGAACACGAAAACCTCAGCTTTGAAGTAAAAGATATGCGTACTCCTTTTACCGAAGATGAATATGATTTAGTAGCAAATTTATTTACAAGTTTTGGTTATTTTGATGATATCAATGATAATCTAAAAGTCTTGAACAGCATAGAAACCATGATGAATGAGGACGGGCATTTTGTCATTGATTTTATGAATGTCGAAAAAGTTCTTCGTACATTGGTTTCAGCAGAAGAAAAAGAGATTGACGGCGTTTTATTTCAAATCAAACGTCAACACCTTGACGGGTATATTGTTAAAGACATCACTGTAATAGATGGTGATAAAACCTTTGAGTTTCAGGAAAAAGTACAAGCCTTAACTATCGATAATTTTAAAGAATTAATTGCTAAAACCGATTTAATTGTTGATCATTTTTATGGTAGTTATGACCTCACGATATTTGATGCTGATACTTCTGATCGCTTAATTATTGTTGGTACTAAATGGTAAACACTTTTGATCTTTAAAGTTAACATATTAGGTTGTGGTAGTGCTACACCAACATTAAGACGCAATCCTACAGCACAAGTGGTTAATGTGTTGGAACGTCATTTTCTAATTGATTGTGCTGAAGGAACACAATTACAAATGCGAAAATATGGAATCAAATTCCAAAAAATCAATCACATCTTTATCAGTCACCTTCACGGAGATCATTACTTAGGATTAATAGGTTTTATCTCTACACTTCATTTATTAGGCCGAACAAAAGAACTTCACCTGTATGGACCAGAGCCTCTTGGTGAAATTATTTTTAGTCAACTAAGAGCCAGTAAATCTTACCTTAGTTTTCACATAGAGTTTCATCCCTTAACCTCAAAAGAAAGCGAGTTAATATATGAAGATGAAAAAGTAACGATAGAAACCATACCTTTAAAACATCGTATCTATTGTAACGGTTTTTTGATCAAAGAAAAACAACACGACTATAGAATAGACATTAAAGCTGTTCAAGCCCACAATGTTCCTATAGCATGGTATCAACATCTAAAAAAAGGAAAAGATTATGAATTAGAAAATACTAAAATCCCTGTTTCCGAATTAACATTTCCTCCCTATCAACGAAGGAGTTATGCTTATTGTTCTGATACAGCCTATTTAGAAAGTATTATTCCAATCATTGAAAATACACATTTACTTTACCACGAAGCAACTTTTTTAAGTGACCAAAAAGATCGTGCAAAGCAAACGATGCATAGTACAATTGAGGAGGCCTGCTTAATCGCTCAAAAAGCTAAAGTTAAACAGCTACTTGTAGGGCATTATTCTGCTCGTTATAAAACTACAGAAAAGTTTATCGAAGAAGCGACTCCCCTTTTCAAAAATACGATTGCTGTTGAAGATGGAGATGAATTTACAATTCCATTGAAGTAAATTGTTTTTTAATCATTTTTCGATCCAATTTCTTAAACTTTGTTTGATTATCAAAAAAATCGATCCATTCTAATGCCTCAAATTTTTCTGGTTCATTGAGGAAGAAATCATGGTCTTTTTCAAGAAGTACAAAATAATTTCTTTCGTGTAAGATTCCTTGTTTCACTTCAGTCAATAAACCACACCAAGTGATATCTTTGGCTCCAATTTTTATACTTGCTTCTTCCTTTGCTTCTCTTATCATCGAGGCAGTGGGGCGCTCTTTTTTTTCAATGTTTCCCCCAATTAAACTATAACGATCCTGCCCTCTTTTCTTAAAAGCCAAGACAAAAGGATAATTCAGTACTAATAAACGTGCTTTTCTATTAACCAAAATATTGAACGTAGTTTTTATCAGACAAATATAAAAATAAAAAAAGGGATGTAGAAAACTACATCCCCGAAAAAATCAGTTACTTCTAAAAGCAACTATTTATTTGACTACCCCAACACAAATATATAGCATTTTTATATTGCAAATATATTTTTTAGACTAACAATGGTTTTTTAACCCTTCAAAGCAAAATATATCGATAAAACTATTTTTTTAGACATAAAAAAAGGGATGTAGAAACTACATCCCCGAAAAAATCAGTTGCTAAAAGCAACTATTTATTTGACTACCCCAGTGCAAAGTTATAAAAGAAATGTAGTTTTCTAAAAAAAACTATGCTTATAACACTATTTTAACACTTTTAATTAATTACACCACTGCCGATTAATTCTTCTCCTTGATACCAAGCCACAAACTGTCCAGCAGCAACTCCTCTTTGCATTTCTTCAAACTCAATATACAATCCATCTTCTTTTTGGTGCAACGTATAGTTAGAAAGCGCTTGTCTGTATCTAATTCTTCCAGAATAAGCAATGCTTTGGCCAGGCGTTAACTTAAGATCTTCCCTTACCCAATGTATATCTTCATTGAGGACTTTTAATCCTTTTCTATACAACCCTTTATGGTTTGTTCCTTGACCAACATACACATGGTTCAATTGCGTATCAGTACCTATTACAAATAGTGGCTCTTTCATTCCTCCTACAGCTAAACCTTTTCTTTGTCCCTCTGTAAAATAATGTGCTCCCTGATGTTCTCCAACAATTTTCCCTACTCCTTTTTTTAAGTTATAGGGTGCTGCAATCGTAACTAAATCATCGTTGGTGTAATCGAACACAACATCTTCATTATCTAACTCTATTATTTTTCCTGTTTTAGGTTTTAACTGTTGTTGTAAAAATACAGGCAGTTTTACTTTTCCTATAAAACATAATCCTTGTGAATCTTTTTTATTGGCAGTACTTAACCCAATTTGGTTGGCAATTGCTCTAACTTCTGGTTTTTCTAGGTGTCCTATAGGAAATAAAGCTTTACTTAACTGTTCTTGACTTAGTTGACATAAAAAATAACTTTGGTCCTTATTGTTATCTTTCCCCGCTAAAAGTCGATATACTTTTTTTCCTTCTATTTCAAGCTCTTCCTTTCTACAATAATGTCCAGTTGCGACATAATCAGCACCTAGTTCTAGTGCTTTTTCCAGGAAAATATCAAATTTAACTTCTCTATTACAAAGTACATCTGGATTAGGTGTTCTACCAGCTTGATATTCAGAAAACATATAGTCGACTATTCTTTCTTTGTATTCTTTACTGAAATCAATTACCTGAAATGGAATTCCCAAAGACTCAGCAACTTGTAAAGCATCATTACTATCATCTATCCAAGGGCATTCATCGTGCTCTATCACCGAATCATCATGCCAATTACGCATGAACATTCCGATGACTTCATAGCCTTGCTCTTTTAATAAATATGCTGTTACACTAGAATCTACACCTCCAGACAACCCTACAACAACTCTTTTACCTTTACTCATTCCTATAAAATTAATAGTACAAAGGTAAGTATTCCTTTTAAACATAAATTCGCTTCCGATAAATAATCCAACGACAGATTTGATCAATAAAAAATTAGAATTAATTGAAATAATCATTTATTTTTGAAAAACGACGGATAATTGATGCTATAGAATGAGGACTTTTAGAAAAATATTTCACCCCCCTAATACGGTTTACACCACTTTTTATGAAAAGTACAAGTTTAATTTGGTGTGGAAAATATTTTCTATCCTTACTCCTTTTTTCTTCATCCTTTCTTCTGTCCATTTTTTATTAGGGGGCAAAAGCTTTAAAACTACGGCATTGGCTTTTCTAATGTCGCTATTAGTGCTTATTTCCTTAAAATTTTCTAAAAAATACAACATTTCAGTAATTGCTGTATTTATTATTGGAACGGCCATTAATCAATATACGATGTATACGGCATTAAACGTGGAAAGGATTGTTGATTTGTTGTGGATGCTTTCTGTCTCTGTATTTGTCTTTTATATGTTTGGTTCACGTTACGGAATTGGCAGTATGGCGATTAACTTTGTAGGGTTAATTGGAGCAATACTCTATGTCCCTAAAGAAGTCATTATCGAAACCATTCAAAATCAAACATTAAATGTTGAACTCGCTCATATTATAAACATTATTGTTTCTACGGTTATTACGGGGTATTTTATCAAAAAAATAATTGAATACTCTAATTATAATGAAGAAAAACTAAAAGAAGCTAACATTGATCTATTGCAACAACGCGATGAAAAAATTGTAATGCTTCAGGAGATTCATCATAGAGTAAAAAACAACCTTCAAATTGTTTCCAGCCTTTTAAGACTACAATCAAGCCAATTGGATAATGAGGAGATGGTTACTCAATTTAGAGAGGCCATTAATCGAGTTTCTTCAATGGCTTTGATTCATGAAAAAATGTATCAAACGGATGATTTATCTAATGTAGACATTAAAAACTACCTTAATTCTTTAATTAAAGATATTATACGAACCTATTCATTTAAATCGCATATTAGCATAGATATTCAATCTAATATTTATAATTTTAGCTTAGATAGTTTAGTCCCTCTAGCGTTAATTTTTAACGAGTTAATTACAAACTCAATTAAACATGCTTTTAATGAAAGTTCAGATGGAAAAATCACCATATTAATCCAAAAAGAATCTGAAAGTAAAACAACAATTACCTACAAAGACAATGGTCAAGGTTTTAATGAAATTCCTACTGAAAATTTTGGTTCTGTGCTTATTGAAACATTTTCAGAGCAATTAGATGGAGAATATTCAATTAAAGATACTAAAGGTATTGGGGTGGAGTATTATTTTGTTTTTAAAAACCTAAAATAATGACTAGAATATTTCTTTCATTTCTTTTCATTACCTCCGCCTGTTTATTATTCAGCCAAACAGATTCAACAGTTTCCAAATTCACTAAGATAAAACCATACATTGTGCCCAGTTTTCTAATTTCTGGAGGAGTATACATCCATCATACATCCGGTCAACTTAGTCGATATAACCTTCAACAAAAAATACTGACACGATATCCTAACTCTCAAACGCATTTAGACGATTATTTACCTTTTATTCCAATTGGACAAATGTATTTGGGGAAAGCACTTGGAATGAAAAGTAAAAACAATTATTTTAACCAAAGTAAACAATTATTTTTTTCTCAATTCTTTACTTCTATCCTAACCCACACTTTAAAACGTACCACTCAAGTTACACGACCAGATCAAACCCCTCATGCTTTTCCTTCTGGACATACCTCTATGGCTTTTTCTTCTGCCTCAACGTTATTTTATGAATACAAAACACATCATCCTGTTTATGCCTATTCAGGCTTTATTTTTGCAAGTGCTACTGGTGGACTAAGAGTATTGAATAATCGACATTGGGTTTCTGATGTATTGGTTGGCGCAGGTATAGCGATATTAACGACTCATTTAGTCTATCATTTTGAGCCTTTAAAAAATTGGAACCCTTTTAATAAAAATAACAATACATCAACTAGAAACTTTTATTAAAAATGCATTGCTAAACAATCAAAAAGCCCAAATCTCTTGATTTGAGCTTTGAAAAACGATGTTTGATTTATTATTTTTCGTTTCCTATTTCCAGTAAGATTTCTGCAAGCTTTTCAGGCTGAGAAAAATTTGGTGTATGACTAGAATTTAGTGTATACGATTTCTTTACTTTTCCTTTATACATTGCTTGTTGTACACTAATTGGTATTGCTCTATCTTCGGTACACTCAATATAATACTTAGGTATTTTTCCAAAGTTTTCTGCTGTAATTTCCAATTCATACATCAATGGAGTCACTGGCTCTGGGACTATATACGATTTAGCTTTATTAAATGCTTCTTCTGAAATATCATGAGCAAAGGCATTTTGAATTTCATCTTCTTTAACTAATCCATATTTTTGATCTTCTGATAAATAAAAGTTTTCTACAGCCAAAGAGCCCTCTACCCCTTGTACTGCTTTGAAAAACGAACCTCCATTTGGCAATAGAAAAGCCGTTAAATAAACTAAACTTTTGACTTTATTCGGCCTTAACTCTGCTACTCTACTGACAGTAATACCATTAAAACTATGACCTACTAAAATAACAGGTTCTTCTTGATTGTCAATAATATTAATAATTGTATTCACATAATCATCCATAGTAATCGCTTCTGATGGTGTTTGGTCGTTTCCGTGGCCTGGCAAATTAGGGGTAAATACCTTGTGTCCATTTTTTATTAAAACTTCCGCAACATTCCCCCATTGCCAGCCTCCTAACCAAGCTGAATGTACCAAAACATACGTTGCTTTTTGCTTTTGGGCTTTCAATTCTCTATTAACCTCAAAAAAATCTTTGGTAAGCTTCCACTTATCATTTGTTTTCTCCCAGGTTTCATTAATTATCAAACCACTCCCCACGTTCATACTCCAATCAGCAGAAACAATGGCTTTTGTTGAATTAACAACCCTTACTTTTACATTCGTATATTTTAAATTGGAAGCTCCAGATTGAATAAAAGGCTCCCAAAATTGGATAATAGCCTCTTGTCCTTTATAAGTCCCATATGGTT
The DNA here is from genome assembly GCA_025210295.1 of Flavobacteriales bacterium. Classification (NCBI taxonomy): domain Bacteria; kingdom Pseudomonadati; phylum Bacteroidota; class Flavobacteriia; order Flavobacteriales; species Flavobacteriales bacterium. The sequence continues at coordinate 13,266 of JAOASC010000047.1, forward strand.
TAGCTTCCATAACCGCATCTTTTGCATAAGCCTTTTTAATTGCTTTAATATTTCCTTTATTAAAATTAGAAATCCATGTTTGACTTGCTTTTAGCACTTCTGCTTCTACCTCTTCTTTGGTTGCATTTTTGCAGCCTATATTAAACAATAAGCATAATAATGGTGCAATTAATAACTGTTTACTTTTGATCATTTTAGATATGAAATTTGTTAATAATTAATGATTAACAAATGTAAAAGCCCCTAAAATGATTTACCTGTACCTTTTGATACAAGTCTTGAAATTAATTGCTATTAAATTATTTTTTCTGGTATAAATAATAGCGATTTAACTTCACTTCATCAAGCAATTCAAAGTTTTCTACTTCCTCTTTTTGCTTTGATAAATAGTAATTTTCGCCTACTGTTTCATCAAATGTTAAACTAACTGAATGGTATCTTGCAAAATACCCCCTCAAGGACCAATCTTGAGAAAGAGATGGAGGAATTGTAATGATGCTCTTGGGTGGTATTACTTCACTTATTTTTTGGATATCTTCAATCATTTCTTGGTCTCTCCCTACTCTATTGAATTGAAATGCTGTAATGATTAAACTTACAAACAACAAAAACAAGCTGATCAATTTTACTCCTTTATATCGTTTAGTATTTAATTCTAATTGCTCAACTCCTTTTTTCCAAAACGGAACGAGTAATAACCCTAATGCCAACGCGAAAAAAGGATAAGTCGACACAATATAAAAATCTCGCTGTTTTAAACTTATAATAATCGGTAAAACTCCACTTAATCCTATAGCAACTAGAAAAAACACTTTCTGTAATCTATTGGTGTCTAGTTTAATCCATTGCTTTCTGTTCAAGAAAAAAGTTAGCAAAACTAGCCCCAATAAAGGTATTAATTGCTGAAAAAGACTACCAAGGATAAAGTAACGATTCGAAATTTCTACTTTATTTAAACTGTGTACGACCTGGGCTTGAAAATAATTATTGAGACTGTCTATAGCTTCGGGGACAAAAAGGTATAAAAAACTAAACGGCAACAATAACCCTATGAGCATGATAAAAGACAACAAGATTCCTGATTTTATTGAAACTTTATGATCAAAAAGACTAATAAAGAAAATACTTGACAATGGAAAAAGTCCAACTAATCCCTTGGTTAAAAAAGCCATAAAAATAAAACCTCCTGCAAGTAAACTTAAGCCTAGTTGGCTCATTGTTCCTTTTTGATTTACTGCTAATAAAGCACTATAAAAAGATAATAATACAAAAAGCGTCATTGTATTTTCCAACATATTATTAGCAACAGCCCAACCAACTACACCAATGATTGAGTGCAATAACAGAGGGATCCAGAAGAATTTTCGATGCGGTCTGTCGACTAACTTTAGCCATATCTTCACTAACAGGTAACTAGAAGCTATAAATAACGTTAATGAATAGAGGTGTTCAACATGAATATGATCTCCAAAAATGCTATAAAACAATGCTTGCATTCCCATTGCCAAAGGTGGATGCCCATGAAAATGCTGGTTGTATGTTTCTGTATAAAATAAATCCCAGAAAGTACCCTCTCCAAAAGCCAAATTTCGACTAATTGTGGAATAGAAAAGTCCATCCATAAACATCCCCTCAGAGAAAAGAGCTGGGGCATTTATTCCTAAGAATAATGCAATAACAATAAGCAGATAAGGCCAACTTTGTTTCATAGGTTACCCTAAAAAATTAATAGCATTTGGCCCTTCATTAAATAATAAATCTAAAATACTGAGGTTGGGGATAAAACCATTTCTATCGGAAAAAACCTGAGTGTATTCTTCTTCTTGATAATTTGAAGTTGCTTCTTTTTTAGGATGTATTAAATCACGAAAATCATTAGTTGCTATTTTTTGATAACTTTCTGTTTTTAAAAATTGACTATCAAGATCTAATAGCTCAACAATTTTATTTTGAATCGCCTCGTTAAACTCTACTAATACTTCATACTTTTCTTCATAAAAAGGTAAAATTTCATCTTCATAATATTCAAAATAAGGAGAAGAACGATAAGCTGATTGAATAGAGCGCCAATGTAGGTTTTGCCAACGTTGAGAATTATCAATTTTAACAGCCTCCATTTTCGTTCTAATTCCTCTTTTAGCTAAAGGAATAATTAAGTTTAAAGCTCCATTTGCCCCATGTATTACACTTCGATTTCGATAAGATTGCTTTTGAAAATGCTCTTTAACATCTATAATGATCTCTGGGTTTTGATTAATGATGGTATAGTAATCTATATTTCCCAAATAAACTGAACTTAGTGTAATACTCATGGTTAAAATTTTAGAAAGGCAAAAATACAACAATTAAATAAAATCTATTGTTTCATTGACTATAGTTTGTAAATGATTGGGTAAAGCTATTTCTTTCCATGGATGTTTGCTACCAAAAGTATGGTTTCCCCCTTTAACAAGCTTTAATACAGCTTTAGGATTCCATAATTTTAAAGCCTCTGCCTCTTTAATTGAAACGGCTTCATCTTGATCTCCATGAATAATCAGTTGTGGTTTATTAAGCTGTTTAATCGCCCCTTTAATGGTTAACCGCTGCTCATTCTCAACAAAATCTGTATAAAAAGAGAAAAAATGAGGCATATCTTGTTTCGTTCTTCCATTTTTGACATAAAAAACGCCTTGGTCTTTCCATGCTTCAAACTTTTCTTTTTTAGGAAAGCGCTTTTTATAATCTGAAACACCTGCCCAAGTTACTAACTTTCTTACGGCCTTGTGCTCTTTTGCCACAATAGAAACAATCCCTCCTCCTCTACTATGTCCAATTAAAGTTATCGAATCTTTTAAAATTGGCAAACCATTATTGGCTTGAGCCCAGTTAATTACAGTATGTAAGTCCTCAACTTCTTTGGTATAGGTGTTTTCTCCAAAAGCTTGTAAATCTGGGAAGTCTATTGGTTGTGCTAAAGTTCCCCCATTATGAGAAAAATTGAACTTTAAAAATACAAAACCAGCTTGTACAAATGCTTCTGCAACTAAATTCCAAGCCCCCCAATCTTTGTAGCCTTTATAACCATGACAAAAGATGACCAATGGTTTATCTTTATCATTGTCTTTATAACTGATATCGGCTAAGATATCTCGTTCTCTCTTGGTAGGTATAATTAGTTGCTTTTTATTCATTTTTTTTAATTGTGTAATAAGGGATTGGATGGAGTTTTCATTCTGTTTTATGCTGATTACGTTTTTCTTTGTCCTATTCTAATCAGCCAATTACCCACCTCTTTTCATCGCCTCCAGAATCATCTCAATTGAAATTTTCTCCATTGCTTGTTGAGCACATTGTTGATCTGCCTCTGATTTTAGTTTTCCATATACAGTACAGGGCCTACATGGCAGCTCTTCTTTTGGTACTTGAACCATATATGCTTCATTGTTATATGGAGAAAAACCTAGATAGGGATGTGTAGCTCCCCAAATGGAAACAACTTTAGTATTTACTAATGCTGCTAAATGCATATTACCACTATCCATAGCTACCATTACTTCCAATTTACTCATCAACATTAACTCTTCTTCAAACTTTAATTTCCCTACAATTGATTCACAATTCGAAAATTGATTCGCTAGCTCTTCTAACAACTGCTGTTCTTGCTCTCCTCCACCAAACAATACAACAAAATTCTCCTCTTCTTGCGTGAGTGCTTGAATTAACGCCTTGATTTTTGGTAATCCTAATTCTTTACTTTTATGGGCGGCAAATGGGGCAATTCCAATTATTTTTTGATATTGTCCTATTGAAGCATTGATAAACTGCTCCACTTTCGAATTAACTTCAATAGTTAAGAAAGCATCTTTTTTTAATTCAACCTGAACACCTGCTTTTTTGAATACCTCAACATATCGTATTTGTGTATGTTTTAACGCTTGGAATGGAATTTTACCAGCGATTAATTCCTGTTTTTCTTTCCTCCCTTTATCTATTACATAAACAGGAACTCCAGCTAATCTAAAAAAGGAACGTAGAATTTTCGTTCTTAATACATCATGTAAATCAAGAACTGCATCAAACTTTTCGACCTTTAATTCTTTATACAATTTTCTCAACCCATTAATCCCTTTATGTTTTCCTTTTAAATCTGCTGATTTAAAAGAAAAACTTGGATAAAGATTAAATAGAGGTTGAAAAAAACCGCGTGATAAGTATTTGATTTCTAAGTGTGGATTTTGCTCCAAAGCAGCATGAATAACTGGAGCTGTAAGCGCAACATCTCCCATTGCTGAGAATCTTATTACAAGAACTTTTTTCATTTACAATTACACAAATCGTTCGTCTACTTCCATTTCAGCTCCACATGAATTACAAGTTCTTAATTCTTGAGAACCATAATATTTTCTAAAAACTGGTAAAAAATCTTTTTCTATGTCTTTTAATTCGAAATATTCCTCAAATAATTTGTTATTGCAGTGATCACAAAACCATAATAAACCATCTTTAAAGCCTTTACCTTTACGTACTCTTTCAATTACTAAACCTATAGACCCTTCACTTCTAATCGGAGAATGTGGAATATTAGCAGGTAATAAAAACATTTCTCCTTCTTTAATTGGGACCTCAACCGCTTTACCCTCTTGTTGTATTTTGACTAAAATATCTCCTTTGAGTTGATAAAATAGCTCTTCTGTTTCATTGAAATGATAATCTTTTCTAGCATTTGGTCCACCAACAACCATAACAATGTAATCCTCCGAAAGTGGATACATATTTTTATTGGCTACAGGTGGCTTTAATTTATCTTGGTTTTCTTCTATCCATTGATGGAAATTAAATGGTAAAGCAATTGACATAATTTTATTTTTTATGAAGTTGCTTAAAGATAAAAATAAAACTGAAAAATAGTATTGTAGTCAACAAAGATTAAGTTGTTTTACTCAAATTCAAGCTTTTATTTCGAATGATACTCTACCAAACCATCAATCGGTTTTTTAATGACTTTTCCTAGTTTCATATCATGTTTAAATGCAACAATATAAAGATACTCTTTAAAATGGTAACCTATAGATCCAACAATATTTAAGTCTATGTTTTTGTAATCTTCATATCGAATGAGATGGGTAATAAAAAATTCATCAAAAGCTCTCAAAACCACTCGTTGTAGGTACTCATCTTCTTTGATATATAGACTAATCCATTCTACAAAACTTGCTAAATAACGATTCGGAAGTGCTTGTTTGTACACATGATCTAAGATGACATTTTTGGATAAATTCAACTCTTCTTTCATCTTTATTGTTATGTGATCAGGGGTTCTTCCGTACAAAAAATCAATTAACAATCTTTTTCCAATATTAGAACCAGCCCCCTCATCTCCTAAAATATATCCCAAAGAGTTCTGTTCTTTAAGTATCTTTTGGCCATCAAACAAACAAGAATTACTTCCTGTCCCCAAGATTGCTACAATACCTTTCTCATTTCCACATGAAGCTATTGCTGCGCCCAATAAATCATGTTTAATGTTGACATCAGCATTGATAAATACCTTTTTAAAATCTTCAGCCAATTGTTGATTTTTACTCTCCGAAGAACAGCCTGCTCCGTAAAAATAAACGGCCAATATCTCTGTCTCATCAGCTAACTGTGTCACCACCTGATATTTGAGCAACTTTATAATTTCTTCACTAGACTTAAAATAGGGATTGATCCCTTCAGTCTCAAATTCAGAAACAACTTCCCCCGCTTCAATTACTCTCCAATCTGTTTTGGTTGACCCACTATCAGCAACTAACTTCATACCCATCAATTTATCCGTTTTCGTAAATTTACAGATAACTATTTAAAACCAAGAATATTCTCTATAAAAAATGATTATTTATAGTTTTAAGATGATGTAAATCTGTTTCCTATTTTCAAATTAGAGTTAACACGTAACCACTCTTCCAAAAAAACAGCTTATCCTTTGACTTCTTCTCTACCATCAGCATGTTTAGCAAATCTTCCTCTTGTTACATCATGTACCTGCTCGTGTTTAGGCCAAGGCCACCCACCAAACTGTGTTTTACGGTAGTCTCGATATGCCGTTCTAATTTCTTCTTGTGTATTCATCACAAATGGACCATATTGAACAACTGGTTCATTAATTGGTTTTCCTTGTAGGATTAAGATATAGCAATCCTCTTCTCCTGCTTGTAATTTTAATTCAACCTGAGATTTCACATGAATTGAATGATAAGATGGTACATTCACTTGATCTATGGTAAGCCAATCTCCTTGATAAAAATACAAGTTACGATTTACCTCTTGATTTGACCCAGCTAAATAAAATGTCCCGCCAGCTTCAATTTTAAGTGTTAAAATCATGACCTCGTGTTCAGCCACTGCCGCCCAAGAGTTTGGTGTTGGCTTTAAAGCTTTTACAGCTCCTAAATTACCTGCAATAATATCTACTGTAGTTTTTTTTCCATTTTTATCTTCTAAAATTTGCTGAGGTATATCCTCTCTCCACAACATTTTAAAATGAGGTTCCACAAATTTATCTTTTTGAGGAAGGTTTAACCATACCTGAAAAATTTCTAAAGGATTGTCTTTATCTTTATTTATAAGTGGAAACATTTCAGAGTGTTGCACACCTTTACCTGCTGTCATCCATTGTACATCTCCAGCACCAAAACGTCCAGATGCACCTAATGAATCTGAATGATCTACAATTCCTTCTTTAGCTATTGTAACCGTTTCAAAGCCTCTATGCGGATGATATGGAAAACCAGGAACACGATTACCATGGTACATCCTCCAGCCATCTTTAACAACAAAATCCTGACCAATATTTCGCCCTTCCAGCGAAACATTAGGTCCTAAATCTTGATTACCATGTGGGTATTCATCTCTATGATGTGCACAAAATAAAAACGGGTCTTGTGTTTCCCAAGGAAATCCTAATGGGTTAACACTTATGATATTGGAAGTGTTCATAAATTACTAATTTTACCTAAAATTAATCGATTTTGAAGTTAGATCTATTAATCAAGATTAAGAAATAAAAGAGAATAAAGAATATTCTGTATTTTCGCCTCATATTGATGCGATTTATTTTTTTTACCATATTGCTCTTGTGCTTTAATGCTTTCTCTGCTCAAGAGAAAACAATTACTGTATCTCATCCATCACAAGTTTGTAAGTCTACAATTACCTTATCTTTTGAGGGGAATTATACCCATTTATATTATACAACTAACGGTTCAATTCCCACACGTAACGCTCGAAAAATAGACTCTTCTATTACCATCAATAAAACTACAGCTTTGTTAATTAAAGCTCAATTTAAAACGGGAGATACCTTAATCGCTCGCTCTTATATTTTTGATACGATATCTCAGTTACCAATAGTTTCTATTACTATTCCAGAGGAAGATTTATGGGACAGTCGCAAAGGTATATACACACGAGGTAGCAATGCTTTTTTTAGCGATAGCACAGGCCATTGGGAAAATTGTAATTTTCAAAAAAAATGGGAAAAAGCAATTCAATTGGTTTATATTGACACTTCCAAGACCGAAGTGATTAACCAAGCTTGTGGACTTCGTATATTTGGAGAATCTACGAGAAGGCAACCTGATAAATCCCTCAAAATAGTTGCTCGAAAACAATATGGAACTAATCGTTTTCATTATCCCTTTTTTAAACAAAAGCCTACTATTTTAGCCTTTAAACAGTTAGTGATTCGAACTTCGGGAAATGATTACAATGGGACCCGTTTTAAAGATGTATTGAACGCTTATTTAGCACGAAATTTAGGTTTAGATTATATGGCCTATCAACCTATTAGAATGTACATCAATGGTACTTATTGGGGCGTATATAATTTAAGAGAAAAAGTAAACAAGCATTATTTATACTATAATCATGGAGCAGCCCTAGATAGTAGTAATATTATTATGGGACGCTGGGTTACCCAACATGGTAGTCGTAAACGTTATAAAGAAATGTATGACTGGTTTTTTAAATTGGATACCATGGATAGTTTGGCTTATGAAAAAGCTAAGGGTTACTTTGATATTCGGAACTATATTAATTATCGTGCTTTTCAAATTTTTATAAACAATGTAGATTCTAGGGGAAACATACGGTATTGGAATGCTTCTAATTTGGATAATAAATTTAGGATGATTTTATACGATACTGATTTAAGTTTTGGAAGTGTTAATAAAGATTATTTGGCTAAATGTTTAAGCCCTAGGCAAACCAACTGGTATAACAATACTTGGAGTACAATTTACTTTAGGAAATTAATGGAGCACCAAGAATTTAAACACGATTTTATTAATCAATACGCCCATATAATGAATACTGCACTACATACAGATACGATTATTGCTGCTGTTAATCATTTTGAAGCTTTTTATAAAGAGGAACTCCCTCGTTCTAAATCAGAACTTCCAAAACATTTTAAAAATGTACCTATTCCTATGGAAAAATGGCTGAATAAAGTGGACCACTTTCGCTCTTTTGCCCAAAAAAGGCCAGCTATTGCGCGTGATGAAATTACCAGAACGCTTTCTAAATCTGGAACTTTTTATTTAAAAATAGAGGGGCAACATGGTACAGTAAATATCAATAATAATTATCCTCTTGAATTGCCCTTTGAAGGGCTCTATTACAAAAACGTTCCACTTCCCATTACTATTTTGAGTAAACAAGGTTTTGGATACCGTCAACAACCGTATCGTATTGATACACTGCTTTATACCTCTAAGGACACCCTAGTCTTAACCTATGATTTTCAGTCCATTAAAAAAGCAGATAAAGCCCCTATTAAACAACAGCAAGAGCAACACCTCGTTCCTCAAGAGAAGAATAGTCTTCTTTGGCTAATTGCTTGGGTTTCGATTGGATTTGGAGGAGTTTTATTGATTGTTTATTTTAAACTTAGGGTTTAATTGCTCTTAGCATTTCTCTTTTTCCAGGAGGTCCTGGTAAGCGTTCTACGATAAAACCAGCTGTTTGTAAATCTCTTCTTACTTGCCCTTTTGCGCAATAAGTAACCAATACCCCTCCATGATGCATATAATGACATAATTTCTTAAACAATTGAATATCCCATACTTCTGCTTGGGAATTGGGTCCAAAGGCATCATAATAAACTAAATCAATCGTTTTATGAGGTGTAAAATCTTCTAATTTTTGCTCTACCTTTTGAAGCGTCATATAATTATTGACAACTCCTATCCCTCCCCATTGACTATCGTGAATGGCATTAAAATGCTTTTGACTTGTTCCTCCAATTAAACCTACATAATTTAACTTTTCGATCAACGCTTTAGCTACAGGAAATGCTTCTAGGCCTATATAATGTATTTGTTGTTTGACTAAATAGGAATAATTAGCAGTCAATAAGGCATTTAATCCAGTCCCCAGCCCCATTTCTAAGAGCGTCAACATTCCTTTCTTCTTAACTAAAGGTGCTAATCCTGTTTGAATAAAAACATGTTCAGCTTCTTGAATTGCTCCATGAATCGAATGATAAGTTTCATCTATATCTGGTCGATATAAAGTATGCGAACCATCATTGGAAATCTTAAGTTCTAGTTTATTCATTTTTTAAAGAGTTGTGTAATTGAGAAGTAAGAATAATTTATTTATGAAGTGTCTCTTCAACGACTTGTCTAACAACACTATGAAAACTACAGGCTATTTCTTCATCAATTTGGTTAGGAGAAATATAAAATTTAAACATCCACATCCAATGATTTTCGGAGTTTATAGAATCATCCAGATGACAACAAAGTTCTAATTGTTTTTGATCATTTTTATAAAGTATAAACTCATGATTTAAATATGTATACCTCGCTATATCTTTATATTCTATTTTTAGATGATTATAATATTCTCCTTTAGGATAAGTATTCCATACTTGGGCAGCTCTTATACGTATTTTTTTATCAGAATTTAATGTATCAAAAATATATAAACTAGGTAATTCACCAGAAAATTCTCCTTTACAATTATCAGGTAAGTATAATACACCATTAGAATTAGGGAAATTTATTTTACTTGAAAGAGTGTCTATTTTTCTATTTCTTTCACAGTTTTTAAATAACTCTGACACTTTATCGGTTTGACTATAATAAACATAATTAAAACTAACCAATATTATTATCATCGTCAAAAATCTCATATACTATATTGCATTAAAATCATTTTATTAAAAAACTAAATATAACCAATCATCTAATCAACCAATTAGCTAATTCTCTAATTCTCTAATCAGCTAATTACTTTTCCCTTTTCTCCTGTTTCGTTCTTTAATAATTAGAGACAATTCTCTACCAGTTTGACCAGAAACAGAGGTATTTTCTTCAGCTCTTCTTATTAAGTATGGTAAAACTTCTCGAATTGGTCCATAAGGGACATATTTCGCGACATTATATCCAGCGTTTGCCAAGTTATAACTAATGTGATCGCTCATTCCTAATAACTGTGCAAAATAAATACGTTTATCATTTTTAGCGATACCATTTTTATCAATTAAACTGGCTAAATGCAAACTACTTTTTTCATTGTGAGTTCCACCACACAGGGCAATATCTTCTACATTTTCAACACAATACGTTAAAGCTAAATCATAATCTTTATCGGAAGCTTCTTTATTCTCTTGAATTGGACTTGGATAGCCTTTTTCCAATGCTCTAGCACGTTCTTTTTCCATATAAGCCCCTCTTACTAACTTAATCCCAAGTTTATAACCGTTTGCTTTAGCCTTAGCATGCGAAGCTTTTAAAAATTCAAGCCGATCCCAGCGATACATTTGAATGGTATTGTATACGTAGACTTCTTCTTGATTGTAACGTAGCATCATTTCATCGACAATTCGGTCTATAGCATCTTGAATCCAACTATCCTCAGCATCAACAAATACTGGTACTTTTAATTCGAACGCTTTCTTACAAATTTTATCAATTCTATCAATAACTTTTTGGTATTCTGCATGATCCTCAGGAGATAATTGTGCTATACCTTCATTAGCCTTCTCTAACAAAGAAAATTTAGATACACCAGTAGGCTTAAAAACTGCAAAGGGAATCCCCTCATTATTTTTAGCCTTTTCTATTGTTTTAATGATCTCATTGGTTGTAGCATCTAAGTCATCATTACTTTCTTTTCCTTCGACAGAATAATCGAGTATAGTTCCAATATTAAATGCAGAAAGTTCTTTTATCGTAGCATCACATTCATTGATATATTCTCCTCCACAAAATTGCTGAAAGATGGTCTTTTTGATAGGGTAATTAATGGGCAGTCTTAAAGTCAGTGCTGTTTTTGTTACTGCACTTCCCACAGCTACCATTGTTTTACTACTTACAATTTTAAATAACCAATATGCTTTTTGCAATTGAAAAGATGATTTTCCTTTAAATGCAACCTCTGTATCGTTAAAATCTATGGGCATTATACCTTGTTATGTTTAGTCAGTAAATAAAATTATTACACAAAAATAACATTCATCTCAAATATAGTGATTCAAAAATCCATTATTTATTTACCTTTTTCTACTTTTGTAGTCAGGAAGATGAATATTTCGGTTGTTATAGCAGATGATAGTGATATTATTCGTACTGGTCTTAGACATATTTTAGATCAGTCGAGTAGTATTCATGTTTGTGCAGATGTTGATAATGCACAAAAATTGATGGATGCAATAGACGAATATAAACCTAATGTTATTCTTCTAGATTATACTGCAAAAGGATTTGATTTAGCGACCATTTCTAATATTAAAATCAAAAATAATTACATCAAACTTATTGGAATTACTCATCACCCTAGTAAAAAGTTAGTTGACGCTGCTCTTTCTAATGGAATCATGAGTCATATCAAAAAGGATTGTCCAGCTCAAGAAATTATTGACGCAGTAATTGACTCTGCCAACAACAAACATTTCTTCTGTGGGGAGGTTTTGGAACTTTTAAAACAAGAAAGTATAGACGCTGAAGTTGAAGATGAGCCATTAAACTGCTCTCCTATTTCTTTGTCTGACCGTGAACTAGATGTCGTTAAGTTAATCTCCGAAGGTTATACCAATGCTCAAATTGCTGTTGTTTTACACATCAGTAATCACACTGTAAACACACACAGAAAAAACATCATGCGTAAATTGGGAATTAGTAATACTGCTGGAATTGTAATGTTTGCAGTAAAAACTAACCTTGTAAGCCCTGATAAATTTGAGTTTTCTCCTTCAGAAAATAATTAAACAATTATGAAAAAAATACTTGCTCTACTTATTGTTGTTCTACTTGTTATTGGTGGAATTATAGCTTATCCTTATTATCAAGTATATCAAGTCAAAGACATTGATAACATCGCATTTGATGAATCATCAAAAAACATTATGTTGTCTGAACCTATTTTATTTAGTGAGCTAGGGACTTTTTTAAAACAGCGTAACATCATTAAAGATCAAGATGCTTTTGATTTAATTGTAGACTTTAAACACTATGATACTATTCGTCTAAATGAGGGAATGATCACTATAAAAAAAGATTGGAATAACAATAAATTAGTGAATCAACTTTATTTAATGCGTAATCAAAAGAAAATTATCACCTTAACGTTTGGTAGTGCTAGAAACCTTGAAGAGTTAGCTGGTAAAATTGCACCTTCTTTAGCATTAGATTCTGTTACATTAGTAACGGCTTTTAAGAATGAAGCTATTCAAAGCAAATATGGGTTTAATCATGCAACATTTATTAGTTTGTTTTTACCGAACACCTATGAAGTCTACTATAATATTACTGCTGATGAATTTATTGCTAAAATGGCTAAAGAATATAAAAAGTTCTGGAATGCTGAACGTTTAAGCAAAGCAAAAGCTTTAAAAATGAGTCAATCTGAAATTACAACTTTGGCTTCTATTGTTTACGAAGAGCAAAAGGTTAAATTTGATGAGCAACCAAAAATTGCTGGTTTATATCTTAATCGTCTAAAAAACAACTGGCTATTACAAGCAGATCCAACGGTTAAATTTGCCCTTGGAGATCCTAGTATAAAACGCCTATTATTTAAACACTTAGAAGTCGAGTCGCCATACAACACCTATAGAAATGCTGGTTTACCTCCTGGGCCAATTTGCTTACCTGAACCAAGAACAATAGATGCTGTTTTAAATTTTGAGAAGCATCAATATTTTTACATGTGTGCAAAACCAGAATATAGCGGTTACCATAACTTCTCAAAAACCTTATCACAACACAATGCTTATGCTAAGGAATATCAAAGCTGGCTAACTAAAGAGGGAATTCGTTAAAAATCTTATTGATCAATAAGGTTCTTTACACAAACATAATTATTGATTTTTTTATAGGTTTCCAATTGGTCATTCAACTGGTCTATCGCTATAGAATCTTTTAATGGCGTGATTTTTAAACCCTCTTTAAACTGATAAATATTACTTCCAAAAAAGACTTTATCATGTATAATAAAACTCGGCATGTCTATGGCTTTAATATTTAATGGAATTACGCGATTTGCTTCAAAATTTAGACTTGTACTCAGGCCATTTCCTAACCAATGATTCTTCTGAGGAACCTCCAACTGATAATTATGCTTTAATAGAGCTAACAAGGATGGTAGCACATCAATATGTGAACAAACTCCTTTAAATTTTGCTGTTTTTCTTAATAATGGGGAATAGATTACAAAAGGAACGTGATAATTTTCAAAAATATTATCAGTTAAATTCAAATCTACTGCATGGTCGCCAGTGATTAAAAAAATTGTGTTTTTAAAATCATCCCTTTGCTTTATACGTTCAAAGAAATGTTTTAAAGCGTCATCTGCATAGCATATAGAAGATAAAATTGCTTTATCAATTTTTTGAACATCATCTAGTGTTAAGTTCAATGCATGCAATCTTGATTGAAGATAATCATCTGTATAATAAATATCATCTGATAAATTATAAGGACTATGATTACTCAAGGTTTGAAAAACACTCAAATAAGGAGCACGAATTGAATCCATGACATCTAATCCCTGATTATACATTGCAGCATCTTTATGTCCCCATGCTTGTTGAGAACGTACATATAAATTCATTGGATATTTTAACGTATCGAATTGATCCATTGTAAAACAATTATCCACTTTATTCTGCTGCATAAAGGCTGAAACATTATCAAAATTACCTGATCCTCCATAAAAATAAGAAGTATAATAATCGTTATCTCTTAAAATCTGAATTAAACTATTATGCTTTGGAAACCTGAGCTTATTCAAGGTGTCTTGTTTCATATTGATAAAACCCCTTGCTCCTATTCCCGATGGTAAAGAAGCTAATAAATTGGGTAACACGCCATAAGAACGTTCAGCATTGGAAAAAAGTTAGTCCAACTAAGACCATTTGCTATTATACTATCTACGAAAGGAGTTAAACTCTTTTTCGTTGCACAATTACTTCCAGAGAATGAAGCAGATAAACTTTCTGATACAATAATTACAATATTGGGTTTTTCATTACACTCAGCAAAATAACTTTGTAAAACATTTTGATATTCTGAATCATTAATCAAAGGGAAATCGGTTGATAAAAAATGCTTATCAGCATATAAGCTGTTTAACTTTAAGACTTCTTTTTTTATTTCTTCCCTTGATTCCAATAAATCAAAGTTTAAATTTTCACTATAAGTTTTTATTAAAAAAACGGGTTTTGAATTCCCTACTAAAAAGTGGTTATAATTCTCAAAAAATGTAATGGGCTTAAAAGTATGCTTCCGATTCACAACCGATACGATACTGATGATTACATAAGTTCCTATAATCCAATAAGCGCTTCTATCATGTTTCCATTTTTTAGATTTAATGAGTAAAAAAAAGAAAATCAATAAAATAATTCCCCCTGAAAAAAGTAATGTTATCCTATTCATTGAGAACTCGGAGAAAATAATATTGACAATTTCCATCAATGAAAATTCAAAAACAGCACTCGACAGCAATGCATTATTGATTAAGAAATACCCTGTTAAGAGTAACCAACACAATTGCAAGAATAAAAAAACAAATCGAACAAGAAATTTTGTAAAATTAAGCTGAACGAAAGCTAGAGCTCCAAATGGAATTAAGCCAACAAGAGAAAATAAAACGATAAATAACGTATCATAATTAATACTTCTACTATACAAAACTGAAAAAGGAATTGCCTCAAGTTTTACCGAATTAATATACCAATACTCTCCTATTCTAAGAATTATATTGACGAATATTGTTAAAAAAACAACAATACTATAATCCAATAAAAAATCTTGAAGTTTTTTTAGCATAATCTATGGCCAATTCTTCTTGTTAAAACTTTGCTTAATTCTATATTTCAATTCCAACTACACACACATCATCTACTTGTTCTATTGCTCCTTTCCAATCGACAAAAGCTTCTTCTATTTTATCTTTTTGCGCTAACATTTCCAATAAATGATTGGTCAACAATAATTTTTTAAACGGTTTATATTTATATTTTTTCCCTTTTATTCCTCCAAATTGATCGGGAAAACCATCGGTAAAAAGATATAATGTATCGTCTTTAAACAAGTTAATTTTAGTTTGTTCAAAACCTTTCATGTTTTCATATAAACCTACAGGTTGTTTATTGGCTTTATATTCTATTAGAGAATATTCTTCTCCTAAAAGTGTAGCCCTTTCTTCACGTTGCTGATCTGTTAAGTATTTTGTTTTTCTAATGATCCACAATGGATTATTGGCTCCAGAAAAATTTATGTACTTCTCACCTTCACAATGTGAACATAAAGCGATGTCCATACCGTCCTTAACTTCCTTACCACTTTGTGCAAATGTTTCGATTACCAATTCTCTTGTTTTATTTAAAATGGCATTAGGGTCGGTTAATGAAAACTCTTTAATGCTTCTATTCAAAGCGTTTGAACACACGACACTAACCAATGCTCCAGGTATTCCATGCCCTGTGCAATCTCCCACAGCAAAATAAGTAAACTTGCCTACTTTTTGTAACCAATAAAAATCTCCACTCACAACGTCTTTAGGTTTAAAGAGTACAAAGTGTTGGTTCAGATGTTTATTTAAAGCTTCTTCTGATGGAAAAATTGCTTGTTGTAAGCGTTCTGAATATTTTATACTGTCACTTATTTCTTTATGAGTTGTCTCTAGTTCTAGGTGTTGTTGCTCAATTTGTTGCTTCTGATTTTCAACTGCTTCTTTTTGATTTTCAATGACTCCTTTTTGTTCTTTTGTTATTTTAAAGCGATTGTATATCACTCCAGCAAAAACCCCAGCGAGTATTAAACCAAAGTATAAAAACCACTTTTGCTTCTTTTGTGAAGCGACTTCTAATAGGGTCTTCTCGTTCTCTAATTGAACCGCTCTTAATTTTGAAGCTTGAATTTTATCAGCTACGGCGTTTTTTACGCTATCTGTTGCTTTCTTTTTTTCATACTCATATTTTGCTTGCTGTTCAATTAAAGCTTTATAATTTTCCTTATTTAAAATCGAGTCCCGCATTTTAACCTCCAACTCATACATTTCAAAAGCTTCTTGGTAATTACCTTGTTTCTTAGCAACTGACCACAATTGTCTGGCACATAATGCTATAACATTTGGATCTCCAATATTATAAGCCAACTGAAGTGCTTTTGTTAAATACTCTTTTGCTTTTTTATATTCTTTCAAATGAATATATAATTCTGCTATGTTAGTGTAGGAAGAAGCAATCCCTCTTTTGTTGTCTAACTCCTCTACAATAGCTATACTAAGTTCCATATATGCTATGGCTTTAGGAGTATCCTTTTGAATATGGTATGTACTTGCTAGATTACTATAGGAAATAGATTCTCCCATTCTATTTCCTAAAGTCTTTTCTATTTCTAAACTTTTTTCATAAAATTTTCTTGCTAAAGAAATTTTATTTTGCATTCTATATACGTTACCAATATTGTTATTTGCCAATCCAATTCCTCTTAAGTTACCCAGCTCTTCTTCTAGCTCTAAACTTCGCTTGTAATAGGTTAAGGCTAACTCCAAGTTGCCTTGTTCACCATATATTACTCCTATATTATTATAAGAAAGCGCTATACCTTTTTTATTCCCTAATTGTTCTTTAAGTTTCAAACTTTCATTATAATATTTCAATGCTAAAGAAACCTTTCCTTGAATTTTATAAATTCCTCCAATATTATTTAAACTAATAGCAATTTCTTTCTTATTGTTTAATTTACGTTCAATTTCTAAACTCTTGTTATAATAATCTAAAGCTTCTGAATAGTTACTCTTTGTATAGTAATAATACCCTTTATTATTAATGACATTAGCTAAACTTTGTCTCAATGTATGGTGCACTTTTGGATCTGATGCATTTTTACCAAAGGTCTCTAACTGATGGTTGATATAAACATATAACCATTCATTATACTTAGGCCAAACGTTTTCATCATAGCTATTCTCTACCAACCTTTCTATTATATGAATTTTAACAGTATCATTTTTAGCTTGATGATATTCGGTCAAAGAACTATCCAGTAATTTTTTTTCAGGTGCTGAAATTTTATTGATTTCTAAACTATCGATAAGATAGAAAGAAGTTACTCCGTATTGTTCCTGCCCTATTAAGTTGGCAATAAAGCAGGATAGCAAAATAAAGGGAAGTATTATTTTTCTTTTCATATTATAATGGAACGAACTGATATTTTCTGTGCTCGATTTAGCAATCTAAACTATAGAATGCGCCTCTATTTTCTTTCCTTTTTTGAGATTGTTTCACGATTAAATAAGCAATAGCATTTAAGTTTCTCAATTCACATAACTGAGGAGATAACGTTGCGGTTTGATAAATATTTTCTGTATCATGATAGATTTCATCTAAACGCTTCAAAGCTTTTGCTAAACGCTCATCTGAACGCACTATAGCAACAAAATCACTCATCACTGTTTGAAGAGCTTTCCGATTATGCTTAATCATAATTAATTCTTTTGGGACTGTTGTTCCATCTGCATCCCATTCGGGTATATTCGAAAAACGGCCATTAACCTCTTCTGAGTGATTAATGATATCAGCTGCGATATTATGCCCATACACTAAGGCTTCTAATAAAGAATTAGAGGCCAAACGATTCGCTCCATGCAACCCTGTTCGAGATGCTTCTCCACACGCGTATAAATTTTTAATTGATGTCTGACCATTTTGATCAACCGCAATACCACCACAAAAATAATGGCAAGCAGGTACAACTGGAATCAAATCTTTTTTTGCGTCAATTCCAACGCGTAAGCATTTCTCGTAAATATTAGGAAAATGTTCTAAAAACTTCTCAAAATCTAAATGACGACAGTCCAAATAAACGCAATCTTCCCCTGTTTTATTCAATTCATTATCAATTGCTCTTGCAACAATATCTCTTGATGCTAACTCTGCTCGGTCATCAATTTCAAACATAAACCGCTCACCTTTTTTGTTTACCAAATAAGCTCCAAAACCTCTAACTGCTTCTGAGACTAAAAAGGCAGGGCTAACACCTGGTTGATATAATGCTGTTGGATGAAATTGAACAAACTCGATATCTTCTATTTGAGCTTTAGCGCGATAAGCCATGGCTATACCATCACCAGTAGCAATTGTTGGATTTGTTGTAGAAGCATAGACTTGTCCAGCGCCACCAGTTGCGATAATAGTCTTATTAGCCACATAAGTATCTATTTCTTGGGTCTGTTGATTTAAGACATAGGCTCCATAACAATTAATCGCCTCTTTTTTAAAGCTTTTAATTTTTTGGTTCACATGATGATCTGTTATCAAATCAATAGCAAAATGATGAGGCAAAGTGGTAATGTTAGATAGTTTTTTGACCTGATTTAGAAGGGTTGTTTCAATTTCAAACCCAGTTATATCTTTGTGATGTATAATTCGATTGGCAGAATGCCCCCCTTCTTTCCCTAAATCATAATCTCCAGTATCATCAAAATCAAATTCTGCTCCCCAAGCTATTAATTCTTTTAGACGATCTGGAGCTTCTTCAATTACCATTCTGACCACCTCTGGATCACTCAATTGATCGCCAGCAATCATCGTATCTTTGATATGGCTCTCAAAGGAATCTAATTTATCCCATACTACTGCAATACCACCTTGGGCATACTTTGTATTAGACTCGTTTTCATAAGATTTTGTAACGACTCCAATTGTATTGTTCGGTAAAGCTTTTGCCAATTTAATTGCAGTACTTAACCCAGCTACTCCCGAACCAAGTATTAATACATCAAAATGAACTAATCCCATTATCTTGCTGATATTTCTAACATTCTTTCAATAGGAATTAAGGCCTTTTTTCTAACCTCTTCATCTACATTCACTTCAGGCAATTCATACTTCATGCATAAATATAACTTCTGCATCGTATTCATTTTCATATAACCACATTCAGAACAAGCACAAGTATTATCCTCTTCTACTGGTACAGGAATTAATTCTTTGCTAGGTGCTTCTTTTTTCATTTCATGCAAAATTCCAGCTTCTGTTCCTACAATATATTTTTGACTATCATCTGTTTTTACAAAATTAATCATCCCAGATGTCGAACCAATGTAATCTGCTACTTTTAAAATATGGGCTTCAGACTCAGGGTGAGCAATAATTTTTGCATCTGGGTGTTCTAAATGTAATTCTACTAACTTATCTAAAGAAAAAGCTTCATGTACTACACAAGCACCATCCCAAAGCACCATATTTCTACCAGTTTCTTTGTTGATAAAAGCTCCTAAGTTTTTATCTGGAGCAAAAATAATGGGTTGATCTTCAGGTATGGAGTCAATAATTTTCTTGGCATTCGAAGAAGTACAAACTAAATCGCTATGTGCTTTTACGCCAGCTGATGCATTGACATAAGTAACTACCACATGGTTAGGATATTGTTTTTTAAACTCCCCCAAATCTTCTGCTGAACACGATTCAGCCAAAGAGCATCCGGCCTTTAAATCTGGTAATAATACCTTTTTTTCTGGGTTAAGGATTTTAGCAGTTTCAGCCATAAAATGAACCCCAGCAAAAACGATAATATCTGCTTCAACATTAGCTGCTTTTTGCGATAACCCCAAGCTATCTCCAACATAATCAGCAATTTCCTGAATTTCAGGTTCTTGATAATAATGTGCTAATATAACCGCATTTTTTTCTTCTTTTAAGCGTTTGATTTCTTCAACAAAATTGACCGTAGGAGGAGTATCTATTTTTAAATAACCAACTTCTTCTAACTCTAATTTTGCTTTATCTAATTCAGTATTCATATTCTTTTGTATTTATTTATAACTATACTGTTACAATAACTATACAAATTTAATGAAAAAAGAGTTGATGCTGTCAATTGGGATGCTAGATTATCGCTTTAGTCCCAAATTATATTTGAGCAACAATTCAAAAGCTGAGGTTATCCCCAATCCACTTTGTAAGTTTGATAATGTATAATCATAGCTTAATCCTATATAATAATTATTATATCTAAATGCTGCATTAATAATTACAGCATCGTTTACTCTCAAGTGACTTCCAACTTTAAAGTTTACATTATTTCCATTAAGCGTATACTTGGATTTCACTTTAATTGGAAAAGAAATAAAGGAACCGATTTGAAACACACTCGAATTGCCCTGAACTGTATAGTAAAAATCCGGAGTCAAAAAAGGCTTATCATTACTGAAAACAGAATTATTTTTTTGTTCTCTAATCTCTACTGTCCCATAAACAGTTAACTTTCTATTCAATTGATTTTCGCTATAAATAGCATAGTAATTGGGCTTCAATAAATGTTTAATGGAAACTCCTGCGGTAGTCTTAATTTTATTGAGATAAACAGCTCCCCAAGTCATTCCTGCAGAAAAATCCAGGTTTAATTTAGTGTATTTATCAAATCTATTCTGATCTTCTGAAAATATATTTTCATCAAAATAAAAACCATTCCATTGCTCTTCCCAAATTGAATTCCCCCCATTGTTCGAAAACTGAACAATACCAGAGCTTATGCCAAAAGATAGTATATCCTGAGTGGGAAGTTTTGATTTCAGATGATAAGCTAAATTAATTTTTGCATTTAAACTTTTTTGAATATTATCTCCTAGATTTTCTTGTAAAAAAAATACACCGACTCCAATTTTTTCTTGTAAAATAGGCATACTAGAAGAAAATAAATTTGAAGTAAAAGGAATACCGATATTTCTCCATTGATTCCTGTATGCCAAAGTACTTCTTAACCCTTTTTCTCTACCTGTTTCAGAAGGAGATAAAAAATTAGCCATTAAATTCATTTGAGAAAAGTGCTGGGTCGTCTGAGCTACAATAAGTTTACCACCACCAATCAAACAGCAGAATAAAACTATTTTAAAATATGTACTCATAATTATCTTTTTAACGCAACATTCCCGTCTAACTGAATTTGTTTTCCTGTTTTTAAAGTTACAACTGCTGTATACTTAAAGACATCTGTATTTAAAGCTTTTCCTTTAAATGTTCCATCCCAACCTAAATTGACATCTTCAGATACAAACATTAAATTACCATAACGATCAAATAGTTGTAGGCTAAAATCTTTTACACGTTCTTTTCCCATTAGTGAAAAAACATCATTTATACCATCGTTATTTGGAGAAAAACTTAATGGAAATCCAACAGGAACAGCTGGAATTTCAATCCCCTCAACATAAACCGTGTAATCTTCAACTTGTCCATCTGTAGGTGAATAACATGGTGAATTAACAGCCGCTAAATCAACAATTACCCTCATTCTTAACGGGGTATTCAAAACGGTATATTCGGGATAGGTGACTGGAATAAAAATACTACTATCATTCGACTGGTCATTTGCAACATGTTCTTCTTCTGTAAAAGCCCCATCATTGTCTAAATCAATATAAACAGCATAATAGGGATTCGTTGTATACGTATATATTTTTAATGTATCAACGCTATCTCTTTGAACAATTGCATATTCTAGGCATTTTTGAGAAAAATCTACATACCCTTGATCCATATTTGCTGTCTTACTAGCAATATTCATATTCTTATACTCCAGTCTTAACACCCCCGAATTTTGATTATTTAAACCTTGACTTTGAGTTTCAGGACTACAAGTATTGGCAATGGGTTTTATCACATCATCAGGAGCACTTTCATCACCATCTGAATTTATCAGACTCTGGCCATAATCTGTATTTTCTATAATATTTCTCGATCTTGTTTTTTGATCTTCTGTAAACCGATCTGAACAATTACAATAGTTCATAATATTTTTAGCGGCATTATCATGATACATATTACCTGTACACGAGTTGACAGTTCCAGATGCACAAGTTCCTAAATTTCTAACATGAGGTTCGGTATCTGAACATCCATCACTATCAGTTCCAACTGTTACATCAGCTGGACAAGTTCCATTATCTTCATCCCCCTCAAATGTATGATATAGGTGTAAAAAATGACCAAACTCATGAATGGAAACCGCTCCACTACCATTAAAATAATTGGTTTCAATAAAAGTTCCATCATAATTAGGATTTCCTGAAATAAAATAAGCATAACCAGCAGCAGCACCATTAATAGAATGGACTAACCATACATTAAAATACCTATCATTAGGCCAGTTCGCCAATGCCCTTAGTGCAGACTCTTCCGCACCGTCTGAACCATCATAAGATAAGCCATGTTCTGTATACCCATCGATGCTAGTCGCATTTATTCGATTAATTCCATTAGTCGGTGTACAATCTGGGGTTTGTTGAGCTAACCGAAACTCTATTTTAAAATCAACTGCTCCTTGAAAATGATTTCCTCTAAAAACTTCATTAATTTTATCTACTTCAGCTAAAATCTCACTTTCTGATATATTGGCTCCACTTCCTTCTGCCTCTCCATTATGTATGACATGAACGACTATTGGAATAATGTATACATTTTCATTGGATTGCTTTTCAAATTGATTAATTGCTCTAGAGGATTTTTGCACTGCTTTTTTATAATTCTGACTACTCAAAATCGTCTTTTTATGCACTTTATCAAACCCACATTGAGCAATAATAAGTTGGTAGTAAAAAATTAAAGTAAAAAGAGAAAGTAATTTATTAAATTTTAGCTTAATCATAATTTTCTTTCGATTTACGTAAAAATACCTCTTTTTTCACACAAAACATATCGTTAAGTAGATTTTTTTTGCAATTAAATTCTATTTTATTCCTATTCACAAAAGCCATACACTTCTTTTTACTTTTGCATTGTTAGTTTATCGTTTCTATATTTTTGTTAATTTTGCATCGCTAATTTTGGTCAAAGTATTATGCAGTTTGAATTAACAAAAGAGTTTTTAGATGATATAAGTACTGCTGTTGCAGAACGGAACTCTGTTTTTGTTGTAGAAAACATAAGCGAACTTCACCCTGTTGATATTGCAGAAATCTTAGATCAGGTCAATTTACAGGAAGCTCAATTTATTTATCGTCAATTAGACGAAGATCAAGCTTCTTCAGTATTAGTGGAGTTAGAAGAGGATATTCGAGAGCAGTTTCTTGCCTCTTTATCAGCTAAGGAGATTGCTACCCAACTGGATAATATAGAATCAGATGATGCAGCAGATATTATTCAAGATCTTCCCGAATACAGAAAGCAACGTGTATTATCTCAAATAGAAGACGAAGAGCATTCTGATGAGATATCTATGCTATTAGAGTATGACGAAGACTCTGCAGGAGGTTTAATGGCTACAGAATACATTGTAACAAACATTAACTGGACAATTGAGCAGAGTCTATTAGAACTTCGTTTACAAGCTGAAGAAACGTCTTATGTTTATACCATATACGTTGTAAATGATGATAATGAACTTCTAGGGACATTATCTCTTAAGAGTTTTCTCTATGCTGATAATAAAACTAAAATAAAGAACCTTTATCGTAAAGAACCTATATCCGTTTCTGTAGAAACGGATTCTGAGGAAGTTGCCCAACTCATGGAAAAATACGATTTGGTTGCAATGCCAGTTGTTGATGCTGAAAATAAACTGGTGGGACGTATCACTATTGATGACATTGTTGATGTTATAAAAGAGGAAGCCGAAAAGGATTTCCAAATGGCCAGTGGTATCTCTGAACGTGTAGATGATAAAGATACAGTTTGGGTACTAACTAGAGCTCGATTACCTTGGCTACTTGTTGGATTGTTTGGTGGAATTTTAGGTTCTTTAGTCATAGGAAGCTTTGACGAGCAATTAAAGATTTTACCTGTATTAGCATTCTTTATCCCTTTAATTGGAGCTATGGGTGGTAATGTAGGGGTACAATCATCTGCCATCATTGTTCAAGGTATAGCTAACAACTCGCTTTCTTTGGATTCTACAACCAAAAAAATTCTTAAAGAATTGGGAGTTGCATTATTAAATGGTACGGTATTAGGTATTTTAATTTTTGCTTATACCATTGTTACTGAAGCTGAATTAAAATTAAGTTTGACCATTGCTACTTCTCTATTTTCGGTCATTGTTTTTGCTGGGATTTTTGGCACCTTAATCCCTTTAATCTTACACAAAAGAAAAATTGATCCGGCTTTAGCTACAGGCCCTTTTATTACAACACTCAACGATATTATTGGACAGTTAATTTACTTTTCAATCGCTTGGTTTTTCTTTTTCTAACAGTGTTACCACTCTAATACTTTTAACGTTATGAAAATTGCAATTCTTGATGATATTCATCCTATTATTGTCGAAACATTGGCACAATACAATTGTGAATTAATTGACCATAAAACGACTTCTTATGAAAGTTTTAAGCGCGTGATATCAGACTATGATGGAATTCTACTCAGAAGCCGCCTTAAAATGAATAAGGATTTATTATCACAAGCTCAACAACTTAAGTTTATTGGACGTCCTGGTGCTGGATTAGAGAACATTGATCTGGACTATTGTACAACTAATAACATCCAAGTATTTCGTTCTCCTGAGGGAAACATGGATGCAGTTGGAGAACACGCTATTGGAATGCTCTTTACTCTATTTAACAACCTGAACAAAGCAATTAATGAAGTAAAACAAGGAGTTTGGTTAAGGGAGGATAATCGCGGGATAGAGCTAAAGGGAAAAACTGTTGGTATTCTTGGCTATGGCTATATGGGAAGTACATTTGCCAAAAAACTTAGCGGTTTTGGAGTAAAAACGATTGCCTATGATAAATACATTTCTGGCTTTGGGTGTGATAATGTTGAAGAAGTAACGCTTGATCAACTATTTGAACAAACAGATATTTTAAGTATCCACACTCCATTAACAGCAGAAACAATTGAAATGGTAAATTCAGATTTTATTACTCAATTCAAAAAGCCTATATATATTATTAATACAGCAAGAGGAAAATCTTTAGTAACCCAAGATGTTGTTGAACTCATTAAAACAGGAAAAGTATTAGGAGTTTGTTTAGATGTATTGGAATACGAAAGCAGCAGCTTTGAATTTTTAGAAGCGAATAACATTCCTGCCCCATTAAACTACTTATTAAATAGCCCAAAAGCTGTTATTACCCCTCACATTGCCGGTTGGACACATGAGGCTAAATATAAAATGGGTAAAGTTCTCGTAGAAAAGATTATCTCAGCCTTTTTCTAGTTATTTAAACCCATTGTACTTTCCTTCAAAGCCTATACGATAACGTAAAAAGAACTCCATTCCTCCCATACCGTTAGTCGCTAATGACAAGGAAGAGATATTAATATCATAAGCAGCTCCAAAAGAAATTCCTGCCCAGTTTAATCCTATTTTTGAATAGAAAGAATCTGAGGAACGATAGTATAGTCCTACTAAGAACGACTTTTCATCATAATATCCTGTATACTTAGAGCTTTCCTTAAACATGTATTTAATATCACTTCCAAGTGCAACAGATTGATTAGGACCTTGTCTCAAAAAATAAGCACTTGGGTCAATATAAATCTTAGAATTAGGTATTCCATATTCTGCAGAAGCATTAACAATATATTTTCTATAAATTTTTTCATCAGGGGTATAGAACCCAACATTAGGTCTTGTAATATGTCCTACAGAACCTCCAAATGTTAACAGCAAGTTATCTTGCACCTGTCCATAGTAATACACTCCTGAATTTAAATCAAATTGAACAATACTTTCTGCAAATGTTGCTTCACCTGATGGTTGTAAGATATTAAATTGCTCTCCTGCCCATTGGTTTCCCCAAGTCATTTGCCCCAGCTCTATAGAACGTTGATAGTAAGTAGGTTGAAAACCGATTGCCAAAAACTGATCTCGATCAATTTCTACACCTGCACTCAGACTTAAATTATAAATCCCTGTCTTCAAAAAACTATCTCCTGCAACATCATTATAGAAGTTAATACCCGCTCCAAAATAATAGTTATCTTTTTGATAGACTTTAGCATCTATACTACCAGAAGTTGTCTTAAACATATTAGGGTTAATAGCGCTCCACTGATTTCTATATCCTAAAAACAACTGTACATCTCCAGGAAATAATCCAGTAGCACCAGGATTTAAAGCCATTGTTGACTCATTAAACATACTATAATGTCGATCCTGTTGTCCCCAAACTATTAACGACACAAACAGTGTTACCATAAAGATTAATAAATACTTTTTCATACAAATATTACTTTACTAATGTTATATTTCCTTTCATTACCCCTGTTTCTCCATTATTTAAAACATATTCTAAGGTATAGGCAAAAACACCTGGATTTTCTTCTTTTCCTTTAAACTTACCATCCCAACCAAAATCTTGATCATTAGACTCAAATACTTTTTGACCATATCGGTTATAAATATTAAAATTCATTTTAGCAATCCCAGCACCTTCAACAAATAAGATATCGTTGACCTGGTCTCCGTTTGGAGAAAAAGCAGATGGAACACCTATCGCTTCAATAGTGACTACAGTAACCAATACCTCAGCTGTAACAGCGCAACCATTATCAGCAATAACACTTACCGTATATAATGTTGTTGAATCGGGTTCTGCAACAGTCGATAAACAATCTTCACATGAAAGCCCTGTTGTAGGAGTCCATACATAACTTACTCCATCAGTTTCGATCGACAATACAGTATTCGTCCCTTGGATAATTGTTACATCATCGCTTATTGTTAATAATGGAGGTTGTGATACTGTTACTGTCTGTATGATAGTATCACTGGTCAAAGAGTTGAATGCAATTAAAGAAATATTAAACACTCCCTCTGTATTAAAACAAATATTTGTTGGGTTTTCGTCTGTAGATCCTCCAGGGAACCCTCCATCAAAAATCCACTCGTAACTATCTGAATTGGTACTGGTGTTAGTAAAATCAATACAGCTACCTAAACAAATGTTATTATTTGAAATTGTAAATGATGGTACTGGTGGATCACACTCAGATACTGTAATTAATCCTGTAATTGTTGTATCGCCAGTTGCATTAGCATCTGTTACAGCTAGTGTAACTTCATAGGTCCCAATATTTGGATAACAAATATTCGTTGGGTTTTGCGATGTACTGGTAGGTGTATTAGCTCCAGGGAAGCTCCAACTATAGGTAGCAGAACCTACTATTCCAAAACTTTGATCGGTAAAGTTTACACAATCATTTTCACATATATTTTGTTGAGATACCGTAAAGTTTACAGTTGGAACAGAGCATGGCTCAACGACAATAGTTACATCTTGAGTCCCTAATGGATTATTACTTGCATCTGCGGCTACTAACGTCACTTGATAAGAACCTGGATTGGCAAAGCATACCTGAGGTGGAGTTACTCCGACAAAAGTTGATGGATTTCCTCCTGGAAAGTTCCAACCAAAATTAGCAATACCAGAACCTGTTGAGTTATTAGTAAATGTAACACATCCTGTTTGACAAATGGTATCATCAGATGGGGTAAAATCTACATTCACTCCCGTACAACTCGATACAGTAATATAACTTGTAATAGTAGTATCATCAGTATTTCCATTATCTGTTACTGTTAAACTTACAGCATAAGTCCCTACAGCAGGATAACAAATATTTGTTGGATGTTGGTCTGTTGAAGATGCAGTCGTAGCTCCAGTAAATGTCCAACTATACGTCGCACTACTTCCTACTCCGGTAGTTTGATTGGTAAAATCAATACAATCATTTTCACACAATACTGTGTTCGATGCAGTAAAACTTGCAACCGGGTTACCACAGCTATTGACTACTACATCAATGGTATTAGTTGATCCACAAGTCAATGTATAAGTAATAGTATGTGTACCAGCTCCTGCTGTCGCTGGATCAAACGTTCCTGCTGTTCCACTCGTTATTCCAGTTCCAGACCAAGTACCTCCAGCTGTCACAGCAGATAAATTACTAGCTAAATCTGTTGTACAAAACGGTCCAAAAGGGTTAATTGTAGAATCACATGGAGGTGTTGATGAGCACGCTTGTAAACTTCCTGCATTAGCAATTTCAAATGTTTGTCCGTTAGCATCTTCTACTTGAATAGGGAAAGATCCTGATGGAGTTATTGTTGCACCATTACCAAATGGCACCCAAGATATTACAGTTACACCATCACAAATATTAGGAATACAGTTTCCTAAAGGACATCCACTACAATCAACAGTTGTTGTTTGGTTAGACCAAGTATATGGTCCAGTACCATTTGAAACAGTAAAATCTCCATTAGACTCTACACAAACTTCTAAACATACATTTACTGTAATATCCAATGTTTCTACATCTCCACAAGGAAGTGTATGTGTAATCGTGTGAGTTCCTGCTCCTGCTGTTGCGGGGTCAAAAGTCCCTGCAGATGCATTCGTAATCCCTGTTCCAGTCCATGTTCCTCCTGATACAAATCCAGTAAAGTTTACAGGAGAATCTGTTGTACATAGGGTTCCATCTCCGCAATAATCAATTGCGGCATTACAGCAGGTACCTGCTGTTAATTCCATATCATCGACATAATAATAAGAACTATTTTCCCCAGAGAAACCGATACCTCCAGGCAGTGTTGAAGCAGGGACATTGGGAGCTGTAGTAGTTCCTCCTGCATTTTCAAAGTTACCAAAAGTCACATATTCCTCTCCTCCTGTTGCGGTATAATCAAATGTTAATAATGTCCAGCAATCAGTGTCGTCTACTTGAGGTCCTGAATAGGAAACATCAGGAGTAAATCCATTATCAGATAAAGCTGTACTACCTATTCCTGTACAAGAAATATTTATTGGAGTTGGAGTAAATTTCACCCCAAAATTTGCTATTGAAAAGTGAGAGTTATCAGCTAAACTTACCCATACAGACAAACAGTAGGTTTGTCCAGCTACTAAAGGAGCTGTTAAATGGTTTTGAACATATTCTCTATAATTTTGCCCTACAGGTTCTCCATAAACAAGAATTCCAGCATAAGCATTGCCTGAATGAGCAGTTTGACTTCCAGCCAAATTGTTAGGAACACTTACAACACCTGCCAAACCACACGTGTTAAATAAGTCTGTTGAACTACAAGTATCCCCTACTACGTTATTATAAGTATTCGACCAATCTGTAGCGTTATCAATACTTCCTAAACCAGCAGGACATGGACTAGAAGGATTTTCGAAACTACCATTGGAAACAGCTTGTCCAAAACTATTTAGAGAAATAACACTAAGAAGTATTACAAAAGCATTCTTTATCATGATGAAATTCTTTAAATCTTATTTAAAAAGACGAATTTAATCAATTAAAGTTGCTTTCAAAAATATTTCGACTTGGAGTTGATTTAAAGTAGAGAACTTATGAATTAAAGTGCAAAAGTCTCTTCTTGATCTGTTACCACAAAATACCTAGGGTCATCAATATCTTTCTCTATTAACTCGGAAAAATGACGATCTCCTTTGATTAATAGGGCTTGACAATCAGGACTTAAATGCTTTAACTTAACTGACTTTCCAGCTTTTTCATATTTTCCAACAATATTAGTAATTGCTTCCATTCCAGAATGATCACTAACTCTTGATTCAATAAAATCTATTTCTATTTTTTCAGGATCATTGGCTACATCAAACTTTTGATTAAAATTTTGAATAGATCCAAAAAACAATGGTCCCCAAATTTCATAAACTTTTGTTCCATCTTCTTTGATTCTTTTTCTTGCTCTAATTTTTACAGCATTTTGCCAAGAGAACACTAAAGCTGAAACAATTACACCTGCAATAACAGCAATTGCTAAATCAAATATAACTGTTAGCGTTGAAACCAAAATAATAACAAATGCATCTGCTCTAGGTATCTTATGTAAAATTCTAAAGCTTGACCATGCAAACGTACCAATAACAACCATAAACATTACCCCTACAAGTGCAGCAATAGGAACTTGTTCGATATATTTAGATGCAAATAAAATAAATATTAATAAGGTTACAGATGCGACAATACCAGATAAACGACCTCTACCACCTGAATTCACATTAATAATTGACTGACCAATCATAGCACAGCCTCCCATTCCTCCGAAAAAGCCATTCAACATATTAGCACTTCCTTGTGCAATACATTCTCTATTCCCATTTCCATGAGTTTCGGTTAATTCATCTACTAAATTTAATGTCATTAATGATTCTATCAAACCTACAGCTGCTAGAATTAATGCAAAAGGGAGGATAAAATAGAACGTTTCCAATGTTAAAGGTACTGCGGTAAACATCTCTACACTAAATGATGGAAATGCTCCTTTTAATCCTTCTCCTCCACCATCTCTAATAAAAGAACCTACTGTTGCAATATCATAATCAGACAAACCAAAAATTGCGATTCCTGCAACTACAATTATTGCTGTTAATGCAGCGGGTATTTTTGTTGTAATTTTAGGTAAAAAGTACATGATAAGCATAGTTAAACCAACCAATGCAGCCATAATATACATAGTTGTACCTGTGAGCCAATGTTTTACATACTCTCCTGTTTCTGGATTAACGACTCTTTTTCCAAACTCATCCCACTCAAAGGTCTTAAACATTCCCAACTGGGATAAAAAGATCACAATTGCTAACCCATTAACGAATCCCATCATTACGGGGTGTGGTATTAACCTTACAAACTTACCTAACTTAAATAACCCTGCGCTAATTTGGATTATTCCTACAAGTAATAGCGTTAAAAATAAATATTGAAGTCCTAAATTTTCTACTGGAACTTCCATATTCATTCCTACCTCATTTCCTCCTTTAATCAACGCAACCATTACAACCGCCATTGCACCTGTTGCTCCAGAAATCATCCCTGGACGACCACCAAACACAGAAGTAATTAATCCCATTATAAAAGCTCCATATAATCCTACTAAAGGATCTACACCAGCAACAAAAGCAAAAGCTACAGCTTCAGGAACTAAAGCCAGAGCTACGGTTAATCCTGATAAAATATCATCTTTAGCGTTGGCTGTTTGTTTCTTTATTAATTCTAACATTTGTGTTTATTTTTAAAAGTTTGCAAAGATAAAGTTGTTTTCTTGAATAGCCGTATTCTTTTTACCTATTTTTTTGATACCTTCGGATTATGTTTCTTTACCAATCATTTTTAGGAATATTTTTGATCATCACTTTACAAAGTTGTAACTCTCCGGCACCAACTCCTTCTGATTCGTTTACAACAACACAACGTAAAAAAACGATTCAAGACACTACTATTATTGCGATTGATAGTATTATTGTCCCCCCTCCTATTTGTGAATGGGAAACTTATTTAGAAAATGAAGGTTTAGTTGATATTCAAACATTGGATTCCTCAATATTAGTTGAATTAAAATACTCATCTGAGGACAACTTTATGAAAAAAGATATGTATGGTTGTTTAGAAAAGTGTTTTTTACAGCCAGATGTTGCTGAAAAATTGCTTCATGCTCAACAGTTTCTGAAAGCCATTAATCCCAAACTTACTTTATTAATTTATGATGGCCTTCGCCCACGCTCCATACAACAATATATGTGGGATATTTTGGATTTGCCTCTGCATGAAAAAGTTAAATTTGTTTCTAATCCAAAAAGAGGTTCTCTTCATAATTTTGGTGCTGCTGTTGACATCACCATCTATAATACCGACTCCTTAAAACCTTTAGACATGGGAGCTCCATACGATTATATTGGTGTTAAAGCTTGGCCTACAAAAGAAAAACTAATGTTGGAACAAGGTGTTATTACCCAACAACATATTGAGAATAGAAAATTATTGCGAAAAGTTATGACTAAGGCCAAATTCTTTAATATACAAACTGAATGGTGGCATTTTAACTCATGTTATCGAAAAAAAGCCTATGAGATTTATCAAATAATTGAAGGTTTCCCAATTGTTGAAACATAAGACATTGTTTTTATCTTTCATTTTTTGTAATTTGTCGATTCTGTATAAATAAATTACATACTATGAAAAGACTATACATCTGCTTAAGCATTTTTGCTTTCCCCCTCTATTCTTTCTCACAATCAAATAACAATGGTAAATTAGATCAAATAGAAGAATTTACTTCCTACACAACTGTCCCTTTTACCATGAATGATGGGACACAATTAATGACAGATGTTTACCTTCCTATTACTTCTGATAGTTTAACTGCTGACATTCCTTTATCTGGCTCTACGTATTCTGTAGAAATTATTCCCAAAGGAATTCAATTATTCGTTTACGACTCTATTAATGGACAGCCTAATCCCAATCCTTATCAACTCCCAATGGTTTTTACTAGAACTCCTTATGGGAAGGGAAGTTATGATGAATTTGGAGTGTTAATGAACATTTTGGGTTATGGATATGCGCTACAAGACATGAGAGGAAGGTATACTTCAGAAGGTGTTTATTTCCCAATGTACAGTGATAGTTGGAAAAAAGATGCTTACCATCCAAATATTTCTCATGTTTTAGATGTCACAGCATTAAATGATGATCATAATGCCATTTATCATGAAGATGGAAAAAATTCTATTCAATTTATCATTGACAGCTTATACAAAGGCTTTGACTTAAACAATGATGGTATTAATGAGACGAATGACAAAATATATAATGGTAGCTTGGCCATGTTTGGAGCTTCGGCATTAGGAAACACTCAATATCAAGGAGCTGCTGCATTAAAAAACAATCCATCTACAGATGGTTTAAAAGGTCTAATGCCTATTGTCTCAACGCTCGAATACTATAACTCTACCGTTCAAAACAATGGAGTATTTAGGAGAGCCTTGATGCAAGGTTGGTTAGAAGGACAAATGGAAGATGTAGTAGATACGATCCCTAGTGACACAAGTATTCATAACAACATTCACTCTATCTATGATTATGGTAATTTATCAGGTGATTCTATTATTAACTTAGCAATTGATCAATTTTCTGTTATTCAAGACCCTAATGGCAATTCTCCAATGCACCCTAATTATATGTACCGATCTGATATGGATGGATCCTTTGCTAGAATTAATAGTTTAGGAGAGTCAGACGCAAACGGTCTGCATAATCGATACGAAAACCTATCACTACCTGTTTACCATTTAACAGGTTGGTGGGATATTTTTATTGATGGTCAAATTGAAACATACCAAAATATCATGGAGCACAACGACTTCACAGTTCAATCGAATCAAAAATTGGTTATTGGACCTTGGACTCATGCTACTATCGGTCAAGATTCTGTTGCTGACATTAACTATCCTTCTAGTGTTTTTGATGTTCAAATAGCTGGTGATGTAGCTAATGTAAGTGCTACCAACCTTAGTGGGGTTGTCCAAGGAGAAGTTGCCAGTTGGTTGCGCTATTTATTAAATTATGAAAATGGTAAAGTTATCGGTGAACCAAAAGTACTTATTCCAGAAAGTGATACATGGCAAAACGTTGGCACTTATGACGTGCGAATTCCTTCAGAAAATTACTATATTGAATATTCGGACTTCCTTAATTTCTTGGGTGGATATCAGGATTTACAAGCTATGCCTACAGAAATCAGACAAGGCACGACTATTATTCCATACCCTTTAGATATACCAACAGATTCGACCAACCAAACTCCTGGGCAAGCTGCCTTAAACACTCCTGCTACTCCTGCTGTAGATTATTCGGCAATCCCCAACATCAGGTATTATGTTCCTGGACCAGTTAATGATGGTATTCCAGGAAATACAACTGTAGGAAACTATTGGACCAGTACAGATGTATTCCCGCTTCAAACAGGTATAGAAGACAAGACTTATTATTTACATTCAAGTGGAGCAATTGACACTATTAGTCCCAATACAACTGAACCTTCTTTAAGTTATAGTCATAACCCTAACGCTCCTGTGATAACAGTTGGAGGTGGAAACCTCGCTGTTCCTACTCCACAATTAGATAGAGTTAGTGCAGGTCCAATGAATTATGCTGACCCCAACTTTTCATCCTACACGATGAACAGGCCAGATGTATTACAGTTTGAAACTGCTTTGATTGAGGACTCATTAACTATTGTAGGTATTCCCAAAGCAAAAATATATGCCCAAACAACACCTAACGGAACAACAAGCGGACTTACCGACACTGATTTCTTTGTACGTATAATTGATGTATATCCTGATGGAAGAGAATACTTTGTTGTAGAGGGAGCTATTAACGCAAGAGCTAGAGACTATGCAAAATCGCTTGCCAATAATAACGAAAATATAAACCTCCCCTTTACCAATATTAATATTGGACAAGTTTATGAATATGAATTTAACTTGCTACCTATAGCCTACAGTTTTGGTCATCAGCACAAGATGAAAGTATTGATTAGTAGCAGTAACTGGCCAAGATATCAAGCCAATTCTAATATTCCAATTGAAGATGGTGCATTTTTTAGAAGAGAGCCTAATGATGGAAAGACTTACTTATTCAACCAGACAACGTATTCTCCCAGAATTGCTGAGCAAGAAATTAAGTTTTCAGCTGCTGAACCTACACAGATTGTACTTCCAGTAAGAAACAATGACTATGTTTCAGATCAATTCGTTGAAAAAAAATATCTATTTAATACCTATCCTAATCCAACAAAAGATGGATTTTATATAGACAATAACAACTCTAACACTTCTTATAATTATACACTTACTAATTTAGTGAATCAAATTGTTAAAAAAGAAAATAACCTTAAGGGAATAAATTACGTAGATTTAGTACATTTGCCAACTGGTGTTTACTTATTATCCATTTCAAATCAAGATGGAATTATTAGTACACAAAAAATTGTAAAACAATAAACTTATGGATCCAATTCGGTTCAACCACAAAGATCGCCCTGATTTTCACAAAGTTCTTAGAAAACGTGTAAACAAACATTTTAAAGACAATAATATTTCTAAGTATGCCAATGCCAATATGGTTTTTAAAACGGTATTCATGATTAGCTTGTACATTATTCCTTTTGTATTAATGTTAACCGTTTTTAACTCCAGTACATGGGGAACATTAGCAATGTGGTTTTTAATGAGCTGGGGATTAGCAGGAATTGGACTATCTGTAATGCATGATGCCAATCATGGAGCCTATTCTAAAAATCAAAATGTCAATAAATCCTTGGGGTATTTGCTAAACATTCTTGGAGGAAGTGACTTAAATTGGCGAATACAACATAATGTACTACACCATACTTATACCAATATTGAACATTATGATGAAGATATTAATACGCAAGTTTTTAGAATGAGTCCAAATCAAGAACGAAAATCTTTACACCGATTTCAGGCCTATTATGCGACTTTCTTTTATGCGTTAATGACGTTTTATTGGTTAGTGAGTAAAGATATAGAAGGGGTTTTTAGGTACCATAAAAAAGACTTATTAAAAGGTCAAGGAACAAACTTAAGAAAAGCCTTAATCACTATTATTCTTCAAAAGGTAGTTTATGTTTTAATCTTCTTAGTATTACCTCTAGTAGTATTAAATGTTAAAGCTTGGATTGTTGTTCTAGGTTTTTTAATGATGCACTTTATAGGAGGAGTGATTTTAGCATATATTTTCCAACCTGCCCATGTTGTTGAAGAGACGGACTTTTATGTCCCTGACGAAAACCTAAGTGTTGAGAGTAACTGGGCTATTCACCAATTGAGAACAACAAGTGATTTTGCGCAAAATAGTAAATTATTTTCATGGTATGTTGGAGGTTTAAATTTTCAAGTTGAGCACCATTTATTTCCAAACATTTGCCATGTTCATTACAAAGACATCTCTAAAATAGTAAAAGAAACTGCCGAAGAATATGGAGTTCCTTATTATTCCCACCCTACTTTTTATACTGCATTAAAAAGTCATTTTTCGCTTTTAAATCGATTAGGAAAAGGAACAATATAACGGTTAAAACAAATTCACAAAGCCAAGATATCAAATATCTTGGCTTTTTTTATAGTATTTTTATGGCCAAGGAAATTGAACGAAAATTTTTAGTTAACGAACAAATAAACAAGTATCTCAGTAATGATGATGCTCATTTTTGTAGCCAAACTTACATTACTAGTGACTCTGAAAAAATAGTAAGAGCTAGAATATTGGGCAACAAAGGTTTTTTGACCATAAAAAGTAAAGTAACAGGAATTACAAGACACGAATTTGAATACGAAATTCCTATAACAGATGCCCAACAACTCATCAAGCTATTTGGGCACAACGTTATCGAAAAAACAAGGTATCTCATTCCATATAAAAATCATACATGGGAAGTAGATGTTTTTTCTGGGTTAAACCAGGGGCTTATTGTTGCTGAAATAGAGCTTGAAAGTGAACAAGAGCAATTTGAACTTCCTGCGTGGATTGATAAAGAGGTTACTGGAGAACTTAAATATTATAATAACAATTTACAAAAACACCCATTTTGTCAATGGTAATTCAGTAAATTAAAAAGCAAACAAATTTTCT
The DNA here is from genome assembly GCA_025210295.1 of Flavobacteriales bacterium. Lineage (NCBI taxonomy): Bacteria > Pseudomonadati > Bacteroidota > Flavobacteriia > Flavobacteriales > Flavobacteriales bacterium. The sequence goes on from JAOASC010000047.1 coordinate 50,155, forward strand.
TCAACTCCTAACTCTTCTAAAGACTGAGCTGAATTTAAGTTTTTAATTAAGATTTTGAAAACAGCCATCTCATGTTCTGTAGCTACCATAGCTCCTGTTGGTAACTCTTCCCATTTTGCCCAAGTAGCTTCAGTTCCTCCTATAGGTATAATTGAGACCCACATTTTATATTTATAAGGTAAAAAACGCTCATCCAAAAACCATAAATAGGCATCTCCAGGCGTAACACCACCAGACTCATAAGAAACCATTAACCCTTTTTTTCCATCTTCAATAACGATAGAACGTTTAGTTCCGGGGTCGAATACTTTAGCTGGAGCATTTAGCCAAAAAGAATCGTTACAAAAATACTCCCAGGCGTTTACAGCTAATTCTTTACTCTTAATGGGGTCAGTGAGTACTTCTTTACCTTTAAAAATTTGGTACTGAGATCGATTATCTATGTTTAAGCGGACATCAATATCTTCCCATTTTACTTGAACATAATTTAGTTTTTTATCCCAAATATAATGATGTCGATCTTTGAATGACCACTGAACAACACGAGTAGTATCCCAAGCCTCTTTATTAATAGCCCTCAACATTTTTCGCGCCATATTATCAGCTTCTTGAACTGTAGCTTCCTTAATGGAAGGCCGTTCTTCGTTAGTAGAAAAGTAAAAAATCCCTACACCAGCTACAAGTAGTACTGCTCCAACAACTATAACCTTAAGTACCTTGAGTAACATCTTAGTATGCGGTATCTTCCAACTTTAAAACAACATCTAAGATTGAACGCATTAAAGCTTCTTTTTCATCTAGATTTTCTGAAAAATACTCATTTAGAATAAATTGAGCTTCCGTTAATTTTTCATTAGAAAAAGGACCATCTAAATTTTCAATTACTGTTAAAGCCTCTAAAGCAATCATATAGTTTCCAGACTTGGCCGCCTCAACAATTTCAGGAATATAATCAACAGCATTTAAGTTACTGTTCCATAAAGCAAACAATAAAACTTCATTTAACCCTTCAGACCCTGACTTTAGTTTATCTACAATTACTTCTAAAGCATAGGAGTCTTTAATATCAGCTAAGATACTTTTAATTTCAGCTTTGACAGTTGCTTCTTGAGTCTCCTCAAACAAGTCGAATAAAGGCTCTAATATTGTCGTTTTTCCTTTATCCCTTACTTTTTTTAATGCTTTCATTACGACTTCGACATCACTTGATTGAAAGTCTTTAATGATTTGATTCAATACTTTATTTTTTTCTACTGTTGCCACGTTACTTTTTTATATTTTGATCTGTAAAATTAAGGAATAATTACGTTTTTTCTCAAATACTAGACTTAATTAAGCAATGGATTTGGTGGTCCATGCTTCTGGGTTTCCACAAAACTTAGCTTTTGTGGCCTTCCAAATCCCCCCGAAAACTTCCGATTTTCTATAAGCATTTAAGTCATCTTCATGTTTCCAATGACTGTAGGTAAAAAAAATATTAGGATATTTTTGATCTTGTAATAGCTCCACTCCTACACACCCCTTTCTAGCTTTAATATGATGATTATTCTCTTCAAATAATTTAATAAACTCCTCTTGTTTTGCAGGGTCTATCGTTAACTTAACTATTCTTGTAATCATATTTACTCTATTGTAGCAGACAAACCACCATCTAATAATGCCTGACAAATTGGCTTCAAATCCTTAAACTCCCCTCTCTTTATTTGACATTTACCATTGTGGTGAACAATCCATGCGCATTGCTCTGCTTGTAAAGGTTGATGATTACAATACTTGATTAATAACTCTGCAACATAATCAAATGTATTCACATCATCATTGTATAATATAATGTCTTTAATCTCTACGATCTGTTCGTCAGCTTGAACATTCTCCAACGTTTCTACTTGCATCTTTTTCCTTTTTAAGGCGTTTTTACTGCTTTCTAGTACAAATTTAATTCAAAATGGTTCAATAGCGTGAAAAAAATGGTTAAATTATTTAAAATCATATTGAAATTCATTGTACATTTGTTCAACTATAATAAAATCATGGAGCCTTCTATAATTTTAAATCCAGAACAGTTCGAACTGACTATCAATAGGCTTTGTTTTCAACTCATTGAAAACCACAATGACTTTTCCAACTCCGCTATAATAGGACTTCAGCCAAGGGGCATTTATTTAGCCAATAGGTTACAAAAGACATTAGAAAATATTACAGGAGTTTCTCCTCTAACTGGCGCTTTAGACATTACTTTTTTTAGAGATGATTTTAGGCGAAAAAGCCACCCATTGATTCCTAGTGTAACCAATTTAAACTTCTCAATAGAAGACAAACGTATCATCATTGTAGATGATGTACTCTACACAGGAAGAACTGTTCGAGCAGGAATGGAAGCTGCACTAGGGTATGGAAGGCCTTCTGAGATTGAGTTAATGGCATTTATTGATCGACGATTTAGTAGAAACCTACCTATTGAACCAAACTACATTGGTAAATCTATCGATTCTATAGCTACTGAACGTGTAGAAGTTCAATGGAAAGAGACAGACCAACAAGATAAAGTTATTTTATATAATACAGATGAAAGATCTTAGCGTAAATCATTTATTAGGAATTAAGGATTTAACAGAAAATGATATTCAAATTATTTTTGAAACAGCAGATAGTTTCAAAAAAATAATCAATCGACCAATAAAAAAGGTCCCTACGCTTAGAGACATTACCATTGCCAATTTATTTTTCGAAAACTCGACAAGGACTCGACTTTCTTTTGAACTAGCCGAAAAAAGACTTTCAGCTGATGTCGTTAATTTTTCAGCGGCTTCAAGTAGTGTCAAAAAAGGAGAAACGTTAATAGATACTGTGAATAATATTTTGGCAATGAAAGTAGATATGGTTGTTATGAGGCATCCTAATCCAGGCGCACATCTCTTTTTATCCAAACATATTGACGCTAAGATTATCAATGCTGGAGATGGGACACATGAACATCCTACTCAAGCCCTATTAGATAGTTATTCAATTCGAGAAAAATTAGGTACAGTTAAAGGCAAAAAAGTCGTAATTGTTGGAGATATCAAACATTCAAGAGTAGCTCTTTCTAACATCTATGCGTTACAAAAACAAGGAGCAGAAGTCATGGTATGCGGTCCAGCAACTCTAATTCCCAAATATATTTCGTCGTTAGGCGTTAAAGTAGAACACGATTTGAAAAAAGCGCTAGAATGGTGTGACGTTGCTAATATGTTAAGGATTCAACTGGAACGCCAGGACATTAAATATTTTCCATCCATTCGTGAATACTCATTACAATATGGATTAACAAAAGAATTATTAGATAGCCTTTCTAAAAAAATTGTAGTCATGCACCCAGGACCAATTAATCGAGGTGTAGAAATTACAAGTGAAGTTGCAGACTCTGAACAAGCTATTATTTTAGATCAAGTTGAAAATGGAGTCGCAATCAGAATGGCAGTTATTTACCTCTTAGCATCAAAAATTGGACGGAGTTAATAATTATTCCCAAGTACATATTTTTTAACTCCCGCATGTCAAAAAATAAAATTATATTTGCACTTTAATTCATTCTATCATTGAATAACTTATTTAAATATCGTTTTTTTCAAGTTTTATTGGTTATTATATTAACAATAATAGTAACTAGTAAGCCTGTTGTAAAACTTTATAAAACGTATATTGACAATGTTATAGAATTATGTGAAAACTTAGAAGAGGAAAGCTCAGAAGAAAGTGAATTAGAAGATGATGTTGATGAAAAGCACTTTTTAAAACAATTAGTAACTACAACTTCTAATTCTTTTATGTTCTACCATGCTTTTTCGTGTAAGAAAATTCGATTACTTACTTCTTTTCACGACACCCCTCTCCAACCGCCCCAAGTATAATTATTTCTTTTTATCCCCCACTTTCGCTGTATCAATTAAGGTTAAACTTTTAATTGATCGTATCTTGATATATCACAAAAATTAAAATAAATAAAAAATGAATAAAAGTAATATTAGTCCATTAAAAAACCTCAAATATGATATTCCCTCAAGTATCGTTGTATTTTTGGTTGCATTACCGCTATGTTTAGGTATTGCATTAGCCTCTGGAGCACCTCTTTTCTCTGGAATTATAGCAGGAATTGTAGGAGGTATAATTGTGGGAGCAATAAGTGGCTCACCTCTTGGTGTTAGTGGTCCGGCTGCTGGTCTTGCAGTAATAGTTGCGGACTCCATAAAAGAATTAGGAACCAATGCCCAAGGTGATTTTGATATGACTGCTGGTTTTCAAGCATTTTTGGTAGCTGGTTTAATCGCTGGTATTATTCAGCTTGTTTTAGGAGCTTTAAAGGCTGGTATTATTGCTTACTATTTCCCCTCTTCTGTAATAAAAGGGATGTTAGCAGGTATTGGGATCACTTTAATATTGAAACAAATTCCCCATGCTTTTGGATGGGACAAAAATCCAGAAGGAGAATGGGCATTCTTCCAATCAGATGGGCATAACACTTTTTCTGAGATTATGTACTCCATTCAAAACCCTAGTTATGGAGCTATAATCATTACTGTTGTATCTTTAGTACTATTAATCCTCTTCCAACAACAATTCATGAAAAAAAATAAAATCATTGGTCTTATACCTGGACCGCTTGTTGTGGTTGGAATAGGAATAATGATCAATGAAATGTTCGGCATCTACTTCCCTGAACTCGTTTTAGAAAATGAAATGGAAGTCATTAATGATCAGGTAAGACAAAACAATCACTTAGTGAATATTAAAGCTGCCGATAGTGCTTTACCTTATTATGGGTTAATTACTTTTCCAGATTTCAGCATATTAGCTAACCCACGTATTTATTTAATTGGATTTACAATGGCTATTGTAGCAAGTTTAGAAACATTGCTTTGTGTTGAAGCTACTGACAAACTAGATCCTTTAAAAAGGGTAACTCCAACGAATCGTGAATTATTTGCTCAAGGGGCTGGTAATATTGTTTCTTCTTTAATAGGAGGACTACCTGTAACACAAGTAATTGTTAGAAGTTCGGCAAATATCAACTCTGGTGGAAAAACAAAAATGTCTTCTATTTTACATGGTGTTTTTCTAGCTGTTTTTGTTTTATTATTACCTTGGTTACTTAACAAGATTCCTTTATCGTGTTTAGCAGCAATTCTTCTAGTTGTCGGTTATAAATTAGCCAACATCGGTTTATTTAAAATGATGTATAAAGATGGCTGGGGACAATTTATTCCATTCATTGTAACAATAATATTTATCATTGGTATTAATTTACTTTGGGGAATTGCACTAGGACTAGTGGTTTCTATTTTTTATATCCTTAGAAACAACTTTAAAGTCGCTCATCAAATTATCAAAAGTGATGAGGATGGAAATAGAGATATTACTATACAATTGTCTGAGGATGTTACTTTCTTAAATAAAGCTTCTGTTTTAAAAACATTAGAACAAATTCCAGATGATAGTAAAGTAACTATTGATGCATCAAACACCCATTTTATACACTGTGATGTTATTGAAATTCTAGAAGATTTCGAAATCAATGCATCGAGTAGAAATATTGAAGTAAAATTCATAGATTTGAATGAGGATAAGCAAGAAGAACCATTGCAACATTTTAAAATAATTAACAACGATTAAAAACTACACATTATGATCACACAAACTAAAGAGACTCAAAGCGCTTTAACTCCTGATGTAGTATTAGACATGCTAAAAGCAGGAAATGAACGTTACTTAAACAACGAAGCTACCCCTAGAACTCTTCTAGATCAAGTTGAAATTACTAGTAAAGGGCAATATCCTTTTGCTTCAATTTTAGGATGTATTGATTCTAGAGTTCCTATGGAATTGGTATTCGATTTAGGAATTGGTGATATTTTTAGTACTCGAGTAGCAGGAAACATCATTAACGAAGATGTCTTAGGTTCAATGGAGTATGCATGTAAAGTTGCTGGCTCAAAATTAGTCGTAGTTTTAGGACACACTAAATGTGGAGCTGTTACTTCAGCTTGCAAAGGAGTTGAACTTGGAAATATTACAGCTTTATTGTCTAAAATTAAACCTGCAGTTGGTCAACACATCTCTACTGAAGCAGATTTAACTAATGAAAACATTGAAAAAGTAGTGGTATCCAACATCCATAATTCAATCAAAGAATTAAAAGAAAAAAGTCCAATTCTAAAAGAAATGGAAGAGCATGGGGAAATTAAAATTGTTGGTGCAAACTATGACGTTTCATCAGGAAAAGTAACGTTCCTATAAACTCAATTGAATTTTTATTGTTATCTTGTAAGACGAATCTTACAATACTTAAAAGGCTTTAGGTTCTAATCTAAAGCCTTTTTTACTTTTAATAGGATTTACGATAGTAATCACTCACCCATTACTTAATCATTTTATGAAATATATTTTATCTACTTTATCCCTTTTCTTAACCTTATCCTTTTTTGGGCAAATACCTGCTGGGTATTATGATAACGCTTATGGTTTAAATGGTGACGATTTAAGGTTAGCATTATATAATATTATTAAGAATCATAATTCTCAATCATACAGTGCCTTATGGACACATTTTAATACGACTGATAAACGCCCAAGCTCTAACTATATATGGGACATGTATTCAGACAATCCAAATGGCACCAATCCATATAACCATACTTATAATACAGATAAATGTGGTAATTATAGTGGCGAAGGAGACTGTTACAATCGTGAACATTCTATGCCTAAATCTTGGTTTAATGACGTTGCTCCTCTTTATACAGATTTGTTCCATATCTACCCTACAGATGGTTATGTTAATAATAAAAGAGGCAACTATTCTTTTGGTGAAGTTGGTAATGTATCTTGGACTTCTGATAATGGCTCTAAAACTGGAACTTGTAACTATCCTGGCTATTCTAGTTCTTTTAACAACCCTAAAGTCTTTGAACCTATTGATGAATACAAAGGAGATTTTGCTCGTTCCTACTTTTACATGTTAACTCGTTACCGCTTTCAAGCATTTAACAGTAATAATGGGAATAATAACGATATGGTTGTAGGAAGTGGAGGAACCACTGTTGCACAATTTACACCATGGGCAGAAAACATGTTGACTGAATGGGCTGCGAATGATCCTGTAAGTCAAAAAGAAATTGATAGGAATAATCGAGTTTATCAAATTCAAGGAAACAGAAACCCATATATTGACCATCCTGAGTTTGCACCAATGGTTTTTGGGCCGCTTGCAGGAATTAATCAAGAAGCAAAAATAATTTCTAAAGCGTGGTACGCTAATCGTCATTTAAATGTTACTGCTAATATTAAGGTCCCTACTGCTGTAGTCATTTACAATATGATTGGAAAACAAATTATGCAAACCACAATTCATCCCAATGAAAATAAGATTGCTATTGACTTACCAAAAGGAATTTATTTGGTATCCTTAAATCACAAGGTCTCCAATACGCTAAAGTTTATTGTTCAATAATACATTAACTTTTCTCTTTTTATTGTTGAATACCAACCAATGAATAAAATTTATTTTTATGAAAACAACAGTACTCTTTATTAGTTCAATCATACTCTCTACTTTTTTCTCTTATGGTCAATGCAATGATGACGAAAGGAAATTACTTGTTTTAGGAGATAGTTGGGCATTTTTTAGCTGGTCTAATAATTCTTATAATGAAAATTTTAATCGTTTTGGCCTCTCAGATAAAAAAGCATATAGTACTGGTACTTTAAGTGTAAATGGAACACAAGCTGACAACTTTTTTACAGCTAGTAGAATTCAAGAACTTACAGATGCCTTAAACGATAACCCAACCATAGAATATGTTCATTTTAGCTTAGGGGGTAACGATATTTTAGGTACTTATCACGTTAACAACACCCCTGCTCAAAACCAACAAGATTATCATACTTTAATGGTTGATATAAAAGCAGGAATCGATCTTATTCACAACATCAACCCTAACATAAAAATACTTCTTTCTGGTTATGACTATCCTAACTTTGAGGAAACCATTCAAAACTTTATTATTCCCAATCAGCATCCATTCTATGACCAATGGAGTGATATGGGACAACCTGTTGCAAGTCAACTGAATGCTGTATTAATTGAGGTAACCAACCTCTTTATCGATTCTGCAGCTGTATGGAATAATGTTGAATTTGTGAGTAATCTTGGACTCATGCAGAATACGTATGGACAAAACTCTCCTTTAACTGTTGCACCAGGTGGAACTTATGCCGCTGGATCTTTAACTGTTCCTAATGGATTACCCAACTATCCATCTCCTACTGCTTGTTTAAATTTTGGAGGAACAGATTCTTTTCATTTAAATAATAATGCTTACGAGCATTTTATTAAAAGACATTTTCAAGAATACTATTGGGAAGCCATCCGAAATGCAGACGCAACATTATTGGCTAATGACACCACTTTAAATGGAACAGTCACTGCTAATTCTGCGACCTCCGACTCTTTAGCGATAGGAGCAACTAAAGGAGTACTTACATTTAACACTTCATGGTTAGATCCAACCAAAAATATTGCAAGCGCTTCCATCTTTATCAAAAGAGCTGGTTTAAATGGAAGTAATCTAATTGGAGAAGAGTTGACCCTAGCAATTAAATCAGGACACTTTGGAGCTAATTTGCAACTAGAAATTGACGATTTTAATGCCATCCCTGATGCTAGTGCAAACGCTTGTACGTATGGAACAGTTGATGAAAACAATGCTTGGATGAGAATTGATATTCCCGCTAATTTAGTTCAACATATCTCCTCTTCTGGTTTCACTCAATTTAGACTTCATTATGATAATGCCAGTTCGAATAACTACTTTAATTTTTATAATACTAATTCTGTCAATCAACAAGCTATTTTAGATATTAAGTATGATGGCTATGTATCAATTAATGAAAACAAATCAAATACTTCGACACTGCTCTACCCTAACCCTTTTAATACTGTTCTCCACTTAACTGCTGCTAAAGCAATACAACAAATTGAATTGTTCGATCTTAGTGGTAAATTGGTTCATTCACAAAAAAGTATCAATACCCAAAAACACACAATAAACACAGCGACTATTTCCAAAGGAGTATATTCATTAAGAATTACATTTAATGATGGTAATTATGAAACACAAAAAATCATTAAATAAAGCAACCATTGAAAGAGCAACACGTTAAAAAAACACTGATATTACAATAAATTAACAAATGTTTAAATTCACCCTAACATTAAATTTTATTTTATTTAGTCTGCTATTTTTAGCTCAAGACTATCAACTGGTTAGACCTACAGCAATCAATTCTAACAATATTGAAAATAGCACTAAAAACACAGTAAAGGAAAATAGTGTTACCAAAACATATTTAGTAAAGAATGAAGAATACTATACTGAATTCATTAGTGCTTTAAAAGGTAAAAAAGCTTATTTAGAGAGCGACTCCACTTTAAATGCAAAAGCCATTAGCCTAAATTGGTATGATAGAATAGGAAAAGAAATTGAAAAAGCTGAAAAAGAGCTGTTAAAGTTAAAGCAAGATGAAAAATAAGTTTATACTATTCCTCTTTCTTGTTCTTTTTGTCAATTATTATTACACTCAAGGAGGTAACTGTTTAGGAGCTGAACCGTTTTGCTCAGACCAATCCTATACTTTTCCGGCTTCAACTAATACTACCGCTCAAAATGGACCTGATTATAGTTGTTTAAGTACTCAACCTAATCCAGCTTGGTATTATTTACAAATAGGAACAGCAGGAAATATAGATATTACTTTGACCAACTCTCAGAATGAAGATATTGACTTTACCTGCTGGGGGCCTTTCAGTTCTCCTACTGCCCCATGTGTTGCTCAATTAACCTATGATGATGGAAATCCAGGACTTTTCCAAGATCCTTGTGGTGATGGAGGTGGTTTATTTTCCCCTGTTTCCAATTATCCATGTGGTAATACTGTTGATTGTAGTTATGATCCACAAGCAGTTGAAGTTGTTAATATTCCTAATGCTCAGGTTGGCGATTATTATATTTTAATGATTACCAATTACTCTGGAAATGCTACAGATATTACAGCTCAACAAACTGGAGGAAATGGTTCTACAGATTGTAGTATTGTTGACCCCTGTAATATTAGTGCGATTACTACCAATGTTTCATCTTGTGATCCTAATACTAATCAATATTCAGTAAATGGCACAATCTCTTTTACGGATCCACCTGCTAGTGGACAACTAATTGTAGAAGATTGCTCAGGAAATCAATTAACCTATAATGCTCCCTTTGGTACTTCTCAAAATTATAATTTTACCAATTTAAATTCTACTGGAGCGAACTGCTCGATTAACGCTTATTTTACTGATGACCTTACCTGCACTCTAACACAGAACTATAATGCTCCAGCAGGTTGTATGTGTAATGCTGATGTAGGAACCTTTAATATTTCTATTAATGGTAGTAGTACTAATAATTATGTTTTATGCGACGGTGATCAAATAACTATTCAATCGAATAATGATTTTACCAACCCATTAAATGCTGGAATTATCAATGGAGCAACTTATGATCCTAACCTAGGTTTTGCTATCTATTTTTGCCCACCGACTCCTAACACTGCTCCTATTAATGACCCTTGTTTTTCTGGTTTTTTCACAGGAACTCTAGCTAACTTTATCGAAACCAATAATGGAGGAACTTCACCTTTATTGAATACTTTGGCTGCCAATGGTGTTACCTTAACCAATAACACTATCTATTTAGCGCCAATCACCTTATATAACGGTACTACACAAACCTATGATGTTGCTTGTTTTGACATTGGAACTGCTATTGAAATTACTTATTTACAACCTATTACCACTTCTTACACGGAAACATGTAATAGCAACTCTTCACTAGTACAAATCAATGGAGGATACCCTGCATTTGATGGTTCTAATTTTTCAATATCTAACATACAGCCAGCCAATATTAGCCTTTCTTCAACTACACCTACTCACAATGACAATATAACTGTTACTGGTATTAACCCTGGAGATAATTATACTTTTGACATTACAGATAATAATGGCTGTTCTTTCCCTTTTAATGGAGGGCCTTTTGGTGGTATTTCTGTACAATTACTTGATACAACAATTTGTAATGGAGGCTCTGCTACTCTAATTCCAATTGTTAATGGAGGAACCGCTCCGTTAACTTACAGTTGGGATAATGGAACTACAACTAATAGTATTGTTGTTGCTCCTACTGCACCTGAAACACATTGTCTAACAATACTTGATAATGCTGGCTGTTCATCGGGCGCACAATGTGTCACAGTCAATATTCATCCTGATTTAAATCTAACAGTAGCTAACGATACGACCATTTGTCTTGGAGATCAAGCAGTAATCAATGCGAATGCTTCTGGAGGGCTTGGAACACCTTATATTTACACTTGGGATAATGGACTAGGCAATAATTCCTCTCACACTGTATCTCCAGCATCAACCACAACCTATAATGTAATGATAGCTGATGGATGTGAAACTCCTGTACAAAGTGATAATATTACTGTAACAGTACTTCAACCACCTGTATATACTTTTGCAGCTGACAATACAGGAGGATGCCCTCCTTTACCAGTTAATTTTACAGCAAATGATGTTCCTAATGGTTATCAATACAATTGGAATTTTGGGGATGGAGGAACGTCTACAGATGCCACCAATACCGCTCATTTATTTGGGATTCCTGGATGTTGGGATATTGCACTTCAAATTACATCTCCTGAGGGATGTGTAGATAGTCTGGTTTTACCAAGCTATATTTGTATAGACCAGCCACCACTTATTGATTTTGGGTACACCCCCGTACAGCCTACAACTTTTGCTCCTAATGTCGAATTCTTAAACTACACTACTGGTGCTACTACACATGAATGGCAGATAATAGAAGCTTCAGATACGACAACTTATTTAACAGAAGCCTTATCTCATCAATTCCCTTCTGAACAAGGTGGTACTTACAATGTTTGCCTTATTAGTACCAATACGAATGGATGTTCTGATACACTGTGTAAAACAATCATTGTACTCGAAGATTTATTGATGTATGTACCGAACTCATTTACCCCTGACGGAGATGGACTTAATGATGTTTTCATTCCACATATTTCTGGCGAAAAAGAAAACAGCTATCATTTAAAAATCTTTAATCGTTGGGGAAATCTTATCTTTGAAAGTTCTGATAAAAATAATGGTTGGGATGGAACAATTAATAGTGAATATGTAAAGAATGATACTTATATCTGGAAAATTGAAGTTACTGACAACATTAAAAATGAAGAACATCAATATATAGGTTACGTCTCACTTATTAAATAAGTTAATCCCAATCAGGGTCATAATAGTTCTTTTTAAACCACATTCTATAGAGTTCTCCGACTAATAGCTTAGCTCTATATACATATATTGGAGCATTTAGTCCTTTCATTAAATGCTCATCTCTTGAGAAAACAAATCGATACCCAATTCCTACACCTAAAGCAAGCCATCTGGTTATTTTATACTGAGCCGCCCCAGAAGCTACAAAAATAGATGTATTCCCCATAAACAAGGGCTTATTAACATTCATTAAAGTATCTCTGTAGGATAAATTAACTTCTCCTCCTCCTAAATGTATAGGTGTGGACATTTCCCAACGTTTAGTTTTGTACCAAATGTATTCGTAAAATAAACTATTATACCTAAAGTTAAAGAAAAGCGAATCGTTTGAATGAGGATATTTATTTTTGTTCAATTCTTGTTCTAAGATCACAGGTTTTTGCATTCCATACAAGCCTAACCCTAATTTATGTTTATCTTTTAACTGAACACCTATCCTAAGCCCCCAAAATTTAGTGTTATTTTTTAATACAAATGAGCGATTAGCATCCAACCCAAAGATAAATTTTACTTTTTTCTTTTGAGTTAATGTATCGGATGTTTGAGCAAAGACACTAGTCAAACTAACTATTGCTATTACTGTTACAATATATTTTTTAAGCAAGTTGAATGAATCCAAAATTTATTCTAATTCTGTATTTTTGAATAATGAATCTACAAATTCATGCTTATTAAAAACCTGTAAATGATGTATTCCTTCTCCTACACCTATGTATTTTACAGGTATTTTAAACTGATCTGAAATCCCTATTACAACTCCACCTTTAGCAGTTCCATCTAATTTTGTTAAAGCCATAGAAGTTACTTCTGTAGCTTTGGTAAACTGGGTTGCCTGTTCTATTGCGTTTTGACCAGTTGAGCCATCCAAAACCAACATTACATCATGTGGTGCATCTGGAATTACCTTTTTCATTACATTTTTAATTTTCGTCAACTCATTCATTAAGTTGATTTTATTATGTAATCTTCCAGCAGTATCAATAATAACAACATCGGCTCCCTGTGCCTTGGCACTTTGTAATGTATCAAAAGCAACAGATGCTGGATCAGCTCCCATTCCTTGTTGTACTATAGGTACATCTACACGCTCAGCCCATATTTTTAATTGATCTACAGCAGCAGCTCTAAAAGTATCAGAAGCTCCTAAAACAACCTTATAGCCTTTCTCTTTTAATTGATGTGATAATTTACCTATTGTAGTCGTTTTTCCTACACCATTTACCCCTACTACCATGATTACATAAGGATCACCATTTTCGGTTTTTGGGATTGAAAAATCTACTGCATCTACAGTATTATTTTCCTCCATTAGAGCAGCTATTTCTTCTCTAAGCACTTTATACAGTTGCTTCGTTGTTACATAACCGTCTTGTTTAACCCTATCTTCTATCCTATCAATAATTTTTAAGGTAGTGGTTACACTTACATCTGAGGACACTAAAACTTCTTCTAAATTATCTAATACTTCCTCATCAACGGTATTTTTCCCAGCTATTGAAGTAGCTATTTTTGAGAAAAAACTTTTCTGAGTTTTTTCCAATCCCTCATCTAAGTCTTTCTTCTTTTCTTTTGAAAAAAATTGTTTCCACCCCATGTTTAATTGTTTTTATTGAAAGACGAATCAACTACTTTTTCTTAGGGTAAAACTGTATTTTCCCTAATCCATCCAATATTCTTTTTAGCACATCAAAATATAGTGTTGCTATTAAGCCTAATACCATCAACCATATTACGATTACATTGGCTAAAAAAGAATCTAAATAAACACCGAAGATTCTTTTTCTTGGCGCATAAAAATGTGCTTTGAAATAATCATAATCGTACGGGTCTAAATAAACAGGATCTGTTTTTTGAATGACATTATCGTTATTTTCGTCTGTAAATGTTAATGTATTTGCATTAGTTACAAAGTCTTCTAATGCTTTATTTTTATATTTATTTCTAAAAGTTTGAAAACTTTCATCCTTTAATTTACCAAAGAACTTTCTCAATTTTTTATACTCTTTTCCAGTGATTAAGCCCTCTTTCTTTTTAGCTTCTAAAATTGCCTTAAATTCGGCATTTGGACGAGTATATATTTGTTGTACACTATCTTTCTTTGCTTCAAAATAATTATAAATATCTTTATATCGTTCTTTTAAAGTTGTAAAATATTCTACTAGGTTATCGTATGTTTCAACATCAAAGTCGTTGATATTAATCTTGTCAACTCCTTCTAATTGGATGGCATTGACATGTCTCAACTCTTTTTCAACTTCATTCTTAACAATATGGAGCTTTCTTGTAACCTCTGGCCTTTTGTACTCTAAATTATGGGTGCTTTCAATGAATCGTTTAGCATCATCTATTTTCCCTTGTAAATTACTAATCCATTGATCTTTTTTCCAATTAGCAAAAGACATTTCCTTATCGAAACTATAGAAGTTACGCTCGTATTTGTTTTCTTTAAACTGAGTTATTGCTAATCCTTCATAAGCCCATCTTGAAGCCATAACATTTCCAATCCATGGAACGTGGCTTTTCTCTGCAAAAACAGGATTTAACTTATCAAACGAAACTAAAATACCACTAAATAATAACTGTGGTATAATCAGGATAGGAATAAGGATATAGATTACTTTAACAGAATTAAAACTAGCTGAAATATTTAATCCTAAGATATTAGCAAAAGTTGAAACTGAAAATAGAATAGTCCAGTAATAAATATTTAATCCTTCTATTTCCAATACCCAGTTCCCCACTACAACATAGAAGAGCGATTGAATAGCTGAAATAATCAACATAATAGAAATCTTTGAAAACAGATAACTCCCCTTACTCAAATTTAGAAACTTCTCTCGCTTTAATATTTTCAAATTTCCAATAATCTCCTCTGCACTTGTTGTTAACCCAATAAATAAAGATACAATTACAGAGATAAAGATATACTGCGGAACATTACTACTTTCATAAAACACATATACAGACTCTCCATTTGGTGCTATCGTTAGATACTTCATAAAGAAGGCTAACACTAGTCCTAGTGCAGGAGCTTGAAACATGGTAATAATCATGTATTGACGATTCGTCAATTTAGAGAGGACATCTCTCACAAAGAATACGCTAACTTGTTGTAATTTATTAGGAATTTTAAACCCACTTTCAGGCAATTCCGTTTCGTCCTTGATGGTGTTTTTATGCGTTTTTTGGTACTCCTCATAATGTTCATTCCATTCTTTAGGAGAAACCTTTCTATTTTCAGTCAAATTCCCATATTCATCAACTACTTTTGACTCAATAATATTGAAAATTTGCTCTGGATTGACATTACCACAAGTATGACATTCACTCTCTTCTGCGTTGGCGTGATGTGCTAATGTTTTAAAATAAATAACTGCATCTATTGGGTTTCCATTATAGATTGGATAACCACCTTGATCTAAGATCATCAACTTATCAAACATCTTAAAGATATCAGATGACGGTTGATGAATTACAACGAATATCAATTTCCCTTTTAATGCTAATTCTTTTAAAAGGTCCATAATATTTTCTGAATCTCTAGAGGATAATCCAGAAGTTGGTTCATCTACAAACATTACAGCAGGCTCACGAATCAACTCTAATGCAATATTTAGACGTTTTCTTTGACCTCCTGAAATTGTTTTCTCTAGTGGATTACCAACTTTTAAATCTTTGGCTTCATAAAGACCTATTGCTTTTAATGTTTTGACAACAAGTTTAACAATATCTCCATCTTCCAGATTCCCAAAACAAAGTTTAGCATTATAGAATAAGTTTTGGAATACTGTTAATTCCTCAATCAATAAATCATCCTGAGGTACGAAACCAATAACTCCTTCTAACTTTTCCTTTTCATGGTGCAAATCAATGCCATTTATAGTAACCTTACCTATTGTAGGAGTATACCCACCATTTAAGACATTTAACAAGGTGGATTTACCTGCACCTGATCCCCCCATGATTCCAATCAATTTTCCAGACTCCTCTGTAAAATCAATATTATGCAACCCTACTTTTCCACCTTTAAAGTGGTATTGCATTTTCTCTGCCTTAAAGACTATTTTTTGAGCTGCTGCATCGCTTAAATAACGACTGATAATGTCACTATAATAAACAGGCTGCACTTTAGAACTTCTTAGAGATGAACCTTGCGTTAAGATATGTACACGATCTTGAGTCAACAACTGTCCATTAATAGACAACTGATGGGTCCCATAATACTTAACAAAATAAGTTCCAATTGACTGCACCCTCAAAACTCTAGCAAACCCTAACATGGTTTCCGAGTACAGGTGCTTTGAATGTTCAAATCTATTCCCTAAGTTATTATCTACAACTAGATAATTCTCATTATCGATAAAATCGTTTTCTTCTGCTTTAACGAACTCAAGACATTGATCAAACTCAGCTCTAATGATGTTAAATGTTTCTGCTACTGTGGTAACAAACTCTAACTCTTGTTCGGCAATTACATCATTAGCATTCGTAAATTCTAGAATACGAATAAATACAATAATCTTTTGACGTTGCGCTAACTCTTCGTTAATAGAAGTACATATACGAAGTACTTTTACGGAGTTTACAGAAGTACGTTTTCTTCTAGTATTTGTTTTTCTTTTACGTTTACTTGAGTGATGTCCAATTACGTATTCATCAAATACTTCTAAGTATTCCTCCACCAATTCTTGATTCAATTCTTGACTCAAGAACGTTCTCACAATCTGTCTACCCTTAGATTCTAACTGTATTTCTCCAGTTTCCTCATCAATATCAACCTTTGCAATAATTGCAAAGAGTTGCATAAGGGCTTTCAGTATTCTTTCGCTCATCTACTTAGTTATCAGGTTTTACTAATTATTTTTATTTTTGTTTAGCAAACCCAATCATAACTGAAGCACAACCAGATACTTTTTTATCAACATCTAATTTAACTTCTACTGTACAATCTAATGAGTTTTCGACAGCAAAATCCCAGTATGGAGCATACTCGTAATCTTCATTTGAAAACAATAAGTTTCTTTCTTTATCATATACTTCAAAGATGATATAATCATCATCAATCCCTGCAGATGTTGCAATTCTGTATGTAGACCCACCATAAAAAGTAGCTTCAAATTCAGCAGCTTCATCATCGTTTAAAAAAGCTCTATACACTTGTCCATCAGAGATAAACACACGGTTCATCGCTTTATCTTTATCAGTATGTAAATATCCACTTGTAATAGCTGTAATAGAATCACATGTTATTTGAGCATAAGAATTACTTAGCGTAAATAAAGCTACAATTAATACGGTATATTTTATTATATTTTTCATCTATCTTAGTTCTTTAAAAAGTTTATCCAATCATTGAGTTTCTAATCTCTTTCACTCCCTCAACAATTTTTGTCAAAGTTTCATCTGAAATTTCAATAGTATTCTTACTATTAATATTTGTCACTTTCTTAACAGGGTCTGTTACAGGTTCTACATACTCATATTTGAAGTTAATCCCCTCAAAATGTGTTAATAAATCCTCAAGCTCTATTGTTAAATCTTCATATTCTTCAACTTCAGTATAACCTTCTAAAGACTTCAACATTGCAATTAAGTTCGTCAATGCTTGCTTTTGTTCAGCAACACGATTAATCAATTTCTGGTTTTTCGTTTCAACTGCAGATTGAGAAGCGAAATAAACAGCTTCTACCCAACCTCCTACAACAACTAAAGCTGCAATATTTGACTTGTCATTATTCTTTAAATAATCATCTGCATTTTTATACGCTTCATTCACAAAAACCAACATAGAATCTTGATTCTCCATATTGGAACTAAAACGTTCAGCTAATTTATCATTGAATGCTCCAGCTAAATCTAGTTCTCCAGCAATTTTACGTACTGCTTTTAGATATTTCAAACTTAAATCTGTATTCTCGTATAAGGTAATATATCCCATATCTGCACCATATATCCCCATATTCAAAGCTTTTTTAAATGAAGTCGTATAGGTATCTCCATTTTCAGCTTTATTTAATAATTCAGAATTAAATGCAGAACCCTCTTCCTTGATTAAAAACGCTGTTTGTACAGGTGAAGGTATTGTAAAAAACTTCCCACCTATTCTTAAAGTAAGATTGTCCTCTGGTTTTTGAGGCTCTTCAACAACCTTTTTAGTAATATCTTCAATTGCTTTTTCTACATCCTCAGCAGAGTTTGCATCATCAGCACCACCTCCACAACTCGATAAAGAAAATGATACTGAAGCCATAAGCAAAGCAGCGGTAATATTTCTGTATTTATTCTTCATTTTATACTTGATTTCTAAATTTAACTTATCTAATCTCCCAAAGAAAATAAATAAGTAATAAACAACCAAAAAAATAAGCTCGAATTTTTAAGTTATTTTGGTATTATCGTAAATTTGGGAAAATATTAAGTCTATTATGAAGAATAAAATAAAAACAATAGGGATTATCACTTCTGGAGGGGATGCTCCTGGAATGAACGCTTGTATTAGAGCCATCACAAGAAGTGCTCTTCACAATAACATGACTGCTTTAGGCTTTAAAAGAGGCTATAATGGACTTATTGAAAATGATTTTATTGAATTAAATTCAAAAAAAGTTAGTAATATTATCCAAAGAGGAGGCACTATTTTAAAAACTGCTAGAAGTGAACAATTTAGGACAATAGAAGGCAGGAAACAAGCTTATGAGAATTTGAAAAAAAACAATGTTGATGCTTTAATAGCAATAGGTGGAGATGGTACATTTACTGGTGCTTCTATCTTTTTAAAAGAGTTCAACATCCCCATTATTGGAATTCCAGGAACCATAGACAATGATTTGTTTGGAACAGATTATACCATTGGGTATGACACCGCCTTAAACACGGTTGTTGAAGCTGTTGATAAACTAAGGGATACAGCCAGTAGTCATGGTCGTCTTTTTGTAGTAGAAGTAATGGGTAAAGACGCTGGTTTTATTGCGCTTAGAAGTGGTATTGCTACAGGGGCAGAAGCGATTCTAATTCCTGAGACGACAACATACATTGAACACCTCCTGCAAAAGCTCGCTAAAGACAGATCTAAGAACAAACCTAGCAGCATAATATTAGTGGCTGAAGGAGATGACTTTGGAGGTGCTTACAAAGTAGCTGAAGCTGTTAAAGAAAAACATTCAGAATATGATATCCGTGTTACAGTTCTTGGTCATATTCAACGTGGTGGGAGTCCTACTGCATCTGATAGAGTTTTAGCTAGTCAATTGGGTGCAGGAGCAGTCGATTTCCTACTAAAAGGACAACAAGATGTAATGGTTGGAGTCATCAATAAAGAATTGGTTCTTACGCCATTTAGTCAGGCCATAAAACACCATCAAAAAATTAACAAACATTTATTACAACTAGCAGATATTTTAGCAATCTAGAAAGCGAAGTCCATTAATTCGCTTTCTCTAAAGTAAACATCTGGATAAAAACGAATTTGATGATTAGTATCTGCTTCCACAGTACAATATCGGATATGAACTGGCATCTTTTTATTGAACGTTACCACTTTCCTTTTCCTGTTTTTAATGAAAGTTTTTACAGAATCAATTGAATATTTATTGACCGAATCTTTCTCGAGCAAATAGGCAGCTAGTTGTAAAGGCTCATGTACCCTTACACAGCCATGGCTGTATGCTCTCCTACCCTTTTGAAAAAAACGTTTAGAAGGGGTATCATGAAAATAAACTGAATGTTTATTGGGGAAGATAAATTTTACGACCCCCAATGCATTGCTTCTACCTCCCTTTTGTCTAAACTTATAATTACTCCCTTGAGACCAATCTATCGTTTTAGAGTTCACAGCACTTCCTCCTTTAAACAATTCATACCCATTACGAGATAAATAGGTCGAATCTTTTTTCGCTTTAGCTACCAACTCTCCCTCAATAATACTTCTTGGGACATGCCAGTATGGATATGCAATCATGTAATCGAGTTTGCTATCTAATTCAGGTGTCCTTGTTGTATTTGTTCCAACCACGACTCTTTTTTCATGCTCAATTTTATTATTTACATAACATTTCATTTTATAAGTCGCTATGTTTACAAAAATATGACGCTCTTCGAACGGTTTAATCCATCTCCATTTTTCTAGTGCTACTCTTGCTTGCTGGTAAAAGTGGTTGGTACTCTTAGACAGCGTTTTAGCTGTACCTCTACCAATTACCCCATCTGGTTCTAAACCATGTTCATATTGAAACCGCTTGATTCCATCAATCAATAAAGAATCTGATACTGAATCTTTTTTTAAAATCCCATGTAAAACCAAAGCCTTTCTTGCTAAATGATATGTTTTTAACGAATCTTCTCTGTAGCTCTTTATTTTGATTACTGTATCACTCAGTTGAACGCGTTTTAAATAGTTTTCCAATCCCTTTTGCAACCTGATATACTCATCATTTTGAGGTTGTAAGGAAAGTAACTCTCCAATTACATCTTCCTTTTGTATTCCCGCAGACAACACCATCAACCAATTGGTGTCAACCTTTCTTCTCTCAAACTTATAATAATCCTTAACATCTTCGATTTGACCAAAGCTAATTTGCTTTCCAAATTGCGTGTAGTTTTGGGTCAACAACAACTCAGCTTCCTCAACAGTATTTTTTGCAATCTTCTTTTTTATAGTCCCCAGTTTATACTTTGCAGAATCAATACCATAAGCTCCAGCGTTTTCTAATAACAAAATCAGCGCATTAGCTTCACTAGTTAACTCCAATTCTGAATTAAACCAAACATAGTTTTTTCGATTTTGATAAAATTCCAGAAATGATGAATCAACAGCTCCCTGTTTAATCAACGTTTGTAATTCATCCATTTTTTGGGACGGAAATTTCTTAGCTGTAACTTTTTTTTCGTTGTTTGCTTCGACTCCAACGCTATCCTGTGGTTCAGCATGAGTACACCCTATAATCACCAGAGACCATATCAATATTTGCCAAAATTGCTTCATCCCCTGCTTCCAAAGATTGAACTTCCAACTCTTACAATAGTCGCACCTTCTTCAATAGCAATCAAATAATCTCCGCTCATTCCCATCGAAATCTCTTTAAAATCGATTTTATCTGAGAAGTGTTTTGCTTTTAATGTCGTAAAAATGGAATGCAACATTTTGAACTCTTCTCTTACCTGTTCTTGGTCAGTAGTAAATGTTGCCATTCCCATTACTCCAACAATGTTAACATACGGTAATTCTGCTAATGTTTTTTCAGCAATCAATTGCTCAACTTCCTCTAAAGAAAATCCAAACTTAGTACTTTCTTTAGCAATGTGAAATTGCAACAAACAGGCTACAACTTTTTGGTGTTTAGCCGCTTCTTTATTGACTTCTTTTAATAAACGTAAGCTATCAATACTATGAATTAAGGTAGTATGGGGAACGATATATTTGACTTTATTACGTTGCAAGTGACCTATAAAATGCCACTGAATATCTCCATTTAATTCTTGAGCTTTGTCTCTTAATTCTAAAGCTTTATTTTCACCAAAATGGCGTTGTCCCGCATGATAAGCTTCTACAATCATCGACGATGGCTTTGTCTTTGAAACCGCTACCAATTGAACATGATTCGGTATTTGATTTAATACCAAGGATAGATTTTTTTCAATCATTATTGTTTACTTCGTTTTTTCATTTAACCAATTTAAGACCATTTCGTATACTTCAGCTCTGTTGGTTTCATTGAGCATTTCATGGCGACCTGACGCATACATTTTTAAGGTAACATCTTTTATACCAGATTTTTTAAACTTATTGTAAACTTCTTGTGGTCCTTTTCCATAATCTCCAACAGGGTCCATATCTCCAGCAAACAGTAGTATTGGCTTTTCTTTCTCCATTTTACGAATATGATAGGTTTCGTTAATATAGAATACACCTTTTAATAAATCATTGAAAAATTGAGAGGTAAAAACTTGCATACAAAATGGATCTGCCATATATGCATCAACTATAGCCTCATCTTTAGAAAGCCAGTCTTTCTTTGTTCTCTTGTTTTCGTATTTTAAGTTATAATCCCAAAACATTAAAAAATCCATAAAGGGAGTGTTATTTTTTTTCCCCATCAACTTTAGGTTTAAATTGGAAACATGTTTACCAAACCAACCTTTCAATCCAGGGTGTCCTGCTGTTGCTGAAAAAATATACCCATCAATTTCTGGAGGACATAAAATTGCTATATTACGGGAAATAAAAGACCCCATACTATGCCCTAAAATATACAGGGGTAAATTAGGGTATTTTAAATCTAATTCTTTACTTAAATCGATCACATCTCCTACCACTTTATTCCAACCATCTTGCATAGCAAAATTACCTACTTTGTCTAAACTTCCTGCTGTTTTCCCATGTCCTCTTAGATCGCTTGCATACACTAAATAACCATGTTCATTTAGAAACAATGCGAAATCGTTGTAACGTGCTGCATGCTCACTCATTCCATGAACAATATGCACCACCCCTTTGGGCTGTTCACATTCCCAAAAATAAGTCACAAGATTGACCCCATCCTTTGCCTGAAAATTTTGATTTACAAAGTCCATAAAGAAATTTTTACACGAATGTAATGTTTTTTAAACTACAAAACTTCAATCTTGTGAAATTGTTAACTTTTATAAAAAAGTGTACCATATTTTGTAACTTAGTATTCTACTTCAATATCGATCTGTTTTGAGAAATATCTATTTAAAAATATTAGAGTTACCTGAACACGCCACCAGAGCTGAAATAAAAAAAGCATACCGAAAAAAAGCTTTTCAATATCATCCAGACAGAAACAATACTCCTAGGGCAGAAGAAATGTTTATACTTGTTAATCAAGCCTATATTAATTTATCTGAAGAAATCGAACCAGAAAAAATTAAAGAAGATGCTGCCGAATTCTATAGAAAATACAATAAAAACTTCACAAAAGAAGAGCTTGAAAACTATCTAAAAAAAGTACAAAAAGCTAAAGAATATAAAGAGAGAAAAGAAGCTAATATTTTAAAGATTAGTCTTCAAGAATTAAAAACATCTTTTATTTTAAAACTCTCTAACACTATCGCTATTATAAGTATTACTTTTGCTATTTTGTTGGTCCTTGATTTTTATATTTTGAACCCCAATCAAGAGTTTGGTATTGCCAAAAGATTTGAAGAGGCTTATCATGGTCAAATGATTAATTTAAAGCTAAATAACAATGATTTTATAAAAATCAGCACCTCTTTAGATGATCCTAATTTTGATGTTATTCGAGCAAACTATTTGGTTGAGCTTTTTCAGACTCCAATATTCAATCAATTTGCTAGTTTAAGAGTATTTGGACATCGTAAAACACCACCAATGGTGAACTACTCTTCTTTTTACAGTATTATTTTTGTATTGCTTTCCTTATTCCTCCTTCCAATATTTAATTTTATTTCAAAAGGGCCCAACAGTTTTTATATTATTTTTGTACATGTTAGCTTAGGTTTTCCTTTTATAGGGTGGCTTATTTGCTTATCTTTTTAAGACTATGAAACTATTTATTTACGCATTTTTTCTCATATTCCTTTGGGCTTGTTCAAGTAATTCAAACACAGAAACTCCCACAAAAACACTTCCTAAAAAATTAATTTCAAGAGTTGTTGATAGCGCTGCTATACGCGATTCGATTGAAGTGGCTCGACAAATTGCTTTTCAAAAAACGTTGATAACGGAAGAAAACGTGACCGAAAGACTTACTAAATTTGGACAAGAAAACCCTGAAACGAAAATTAAAATTAAAACCAAATATGGTTCGATTAAATTGAGACTCTATGAAGACACTCCACTTCATCGTGCTAATTTTATCATGTTGATCAAAAAAGGCTACTTTGATTCTACGCTTTTTTACAGAGTAATTGAGAACTTTATGATTCAAGGGGGAAACTCTGATTCTGATAACATTGGTGAAAGAATGCGAAATATTGGCTTGTATCATGTTCCCGAAGAAATCAGGCCTCATCACATTCACAAAAGAGGAGCTATTGCCATGGCCGTTCAAGACCAGTCTGATAGAGCTGAAGAGTTGCGCCATAAAAATTCAAGTGCATATAACTTTTATATCATTCAAAAAGGGCCTCTATCAAATGCATATATGGAAAAGCTAGAGAAACGATACAAAATGACTATTCCAGCTAAAAACAGAGCTATTTATAGAAAGTATGGGGGGAACCCTCATTTAGACAATCAATATACCGTTTTTGGAGAAGTCTACAGTGGGTTTAATACACTTGATAAAATTTCAAAAGTATTAGTAGACCATTATGACCGACCTAAAAAAGACATTTTTCTAACTATTGAAATAATAGAGTAAAACCTTTATTTTTTAGACTAAAATTAATATTATTGCCTCTCTAAAATCATTATATACCATGGAACAAATTTTACATCAAATTCTTTCTAACGCCAGTACTGTTATTCTACCACATTTTGGAGCGATAATAAAATTAGGGGAAAGCTATCAATTTAATGAGTTCTTAAAATATAATGACGGGAAGTTAATTGCAGCTGTAGAAACTGCTAAAGGGGTTTCAACTGAAGAAGCTACAGCAATTGTTTCTGATTATATTCGCTCTATAAAAGAAGCTTTACACGCAGATAAAGACTTTAATATTGGGGCAATTGGGATTTTTTCTAAAAAAGCAGATAAAGTAATTATCAAAAAAGGAACGGCCGCTGAAACATCGGCTAAAACTGAATCGACTAAAGCAACAGAAAAGAAAGCTCCCAACAAACCAGCTCCGTCAACCACTTCAGTTGCACCTAAAAAAGAAATCAAGGATACTCCTCCTGTAAAAAAAGAAACTCCAAAAGTTGAACTTTCTAAAACTACAACTAAAAAGACTGAACCAAAGTTAACTTCTGAAGAATTACCTAAAGCCTACACTTCAACCAACTTAGTTGTAGATAAAGCCATTGAAAAAATTAATACGTTAACTACAGCGCAAGAAATTACAGCTTTTGTTAAAGGTGAAAAAAGAGAACAAGTTTTAACAGTCGCTACTGAAAAGAAGAAAGCTTTAACAGCTCCCAAAGTAACTGCTCCTATTACTCCAAAGACTGAAAAGAAAGCAGAAGTTCCGCCTGTTGAATCGGAAAAACCTAAAACAGTTCCCCCAACAACAACGACCTCAACACCGAAAGAAGCGTCCAAAGAAACTAAACCTGTCCCCCCTGTAACGGCAACCAAGGCACCAAAAGAAACGTCAAAAACACCAGTTGCTGCACCTGTAACTGAAACTGAGTCTAAAGAGAAGAAAACTCCTAAAGCTGAGCCTACAACTACAGCAGCTGCCCCTGCTCCAACAACCAAAAACGATGCAAAAGATGACGACGTTAAAGAAGCGTTAAAAGCAGGAGCTATTGTGATTGAAAAGGAAGTTAAAAAACGAAAAAGAAACCGTTTAATCCTTTGGGTTGCCATTCTCTTACTGTTAATAGGCTCTTCAATTATTGGGTATTTAAAGAAAAACGAACTACTTGCTTTGATCAATAAGACAGAGCTTGCTGAACACAAAGATTCTGCACATCCTGAACATGGTGATGATCATAGCGAGGAACAACATGCTACTGCTAATTCAGAACAAGAACACTCTGAAGCAAATGCACATGATGATGAGCACCAAGAAACTACTCAACACGAAGATGAACATAATGCAGCAGCAGAAACTGAGACTGATGCTGAAGAAACAAGCGAAGCTCATGAAGATGCTGTTGTAGAAGAAACTCCTGAAGAAACTGTTGAAGAAGAAGTTACTGTTGAAGAAGAGGAAGAAACAATTGAAGAAGAGCCTGAAGTTATTGAAGAGGTAAAACCTGTAGCTAAAGGAAAATACAATATTGTAGTTGGCTCTTTTTCAGAGGAAAACAATGCCAACAAATTAGTTAAAAAATTAAATGCAGAGGGTTATAGCAATGCTAAAGTATTGGGAAAATATGGAGGCTTACATGCCGTTAGTATCGATAACTTTGAATCGAGAAGCGATGCTAAATCTGCTTTATCTGATATCAAATCGAAAGGATATAGTGGCTGGATTAAAAAGATTTAATCGTACCAATGCAACACAGCTACTGGGAAATAAAACAGTTCTTTGATGCTGTAGATTATACAGTAGTTGGAAGTGGAATAGTTGGAATTAATACAGCCCTAAGATTAAGAGTTCGTTTTCCAAAAGCAAAGATTCTTATCCTTGAAAAGGGGTATCTCCCTGCTGGTGCAAGCAGTAAAAATGCTGGTTTTGCTTGTTTTGGTAGTCCTTCTGAAATTTTAGATGATTTACAACATAGTACAGAAGAAGATGTCTTTCAATTAGTAGAATTACGAAAGAAAGGACTTGATCGACTACTGTTAACCTGTGGAAGCGCAGCAATAGACTATCAAATGAATGGTAGCTATGAAATTTTCACTGAAAAAGAGCACCAACTATTAGAAAAATGTTTGGATCATTTGAGTTATTTAAACCAACTACTCTACCCTATTTTCGGAACTGATACATATATCCCCAGTCCAGAAGCTATTCAACAATTTGGATTTGATGGAGTTCAACAGTTAATTAAGAATCAATTTGAGGGGCAAATAGATACAGGAAAAATGTTTACGCATTTAATTCAAATAGCTAGAGCTAAAGACATCAAGATCCTCAATGGCGTTGGCGTAACTGGCTATGAAGAAAATGGGAATAATTGTACCATACAACTTGAAAACGGCTATACATTCACCTCTCAAAAACTGTTGATCGCTACCAACGGATTTGCTCAACACTTACTTCCTGATTTGGAGGTATCCCCTGCCCGTGCTCAGGTATTAATTACTACCCCTATTAAGAACCTTAAGATTAAAGGAACTTTTCACTTAGAAAAAGGTTATTATTATTTCAGAAACATAGACAATCGAATATTGTTAGGAGGCGGAAGAAACTTAGCTTTTAAAGAAGAAACTACAACCGAACTAAAAACTACAGCTGTCATTCAGGACCGACTAGAATACCTTTTAAAAGAACTAATTTTGCCTCAGCAAGACTTTACTATAGCACATCGCTGGTCTGGGATTATGGGGGTAGGAAATTCTAATAAACGACCAATTATCCAACAATTATCTAATTCTGTATTTTGTGGGGTTAGAATGGGTGGTATGGGCGTTGCAATTGGCGCTTTAATTGGCGAAGACTTAGCTGATTTAATTGAATTATAAAAATCTTCAGCAGGCTATCATCTGTTGATTATTGTTCTTAATTCTTCCTCTATTATTTGAAGCCTAGCACTATTTGAAATATCTTTGAATCTTCATATCTAACCTTGACACCATTACTCAACTTAGAAAAATATATCAGACACAGAAACATGAGAATGTTACATTAGAATTTGAAATTAAACCAATTTCGGAACTATTGAGCTATCCTAAAAGCTATAATGCTCCTCATAAACATGATTTCTACTTTATGCTTTTTCTTTTTGAAGGCGAAAGTACTCAGCAAATTGATTTCGATCAATTTACTTTACACAGTAATCAAATAATGTTCATGTACCCTGGTCAAGTACATGCTTATCAATACCAAAAACATGTAGAGGGATACACGCTATATTTTACAGGAGACTTCATTAATAACAGTAACAGCTGTATCTATACTTTACATCAGTTCTTTTTTAATCAACCACAAGTTATCAATATTAAAAAATCAGATCAGCAAGTATTACGCACGCTTTTAAAACAACTTCTTCAAGAATTTTCAGAGCATAATTTAAATAAAAGGGAAGCGCTTAAAGCCTATACAGAACTTTTACTAACCACCTTTTTAAGAATAGTTTCTTATAATGTTAGTTTTTCAGAAATAACTTCCAATAAAGATTTTTTTAAACTGCTAAAACTCATTGATCAATACGCCAATACTGCTTTAAAAATGCATACCATTGAAAAAGAAGTTGGAATATCTCAGAAACAACTAAATTTACTTACCAAACAATATTTTGGTAAAACATTCTTCCAAGTGCTCAATGAAAAAAAAGTGCTAGAAATAAAAAAACAACTTTCAACGACTACATTAGCAATTAAAGAAATTGCTTATTCAAATGGCTTCTCTGACACCTCTCATTTGAATCACTTTTTTAAAAAGAAAGTGGGAGTTACTCCAATTCAATTTAGAACACTTTATGTCAATAAAAGAAATTGTTTTAAAGGCTAAAACATACAATACTTTGGAAATTTTCTACAATCCAATTTAGTTTTAGGGTTTTAATTTTGTCCCATTATCTTATTGATCATGGACAGAAAACTATTTATCAAACAATCATTACTACTAACAGCTTTTGCTTCTTCTTATCAATACATCCATTCAAAAGACTTCTTGATTCGCCCAAAAAGCAAAGATTTTCATCGCTTTTTCATGAACATTCGTTCTCTTTCTAAACAATACCTTAATCAGCAAATAAACGACTATGAATGGAGAGAAAAAACCAACCTTGAGTATCTAAATTATTTAAACAAAAATGAAATAATGAACTTCATTGATTACATTGACTTTAACCAACTAAAAAAAGAAATAGATTTTAAAGGGCTGGGAAGAGGAAGAGTATTAATGGATAGTCCAATTAACTTCGAGAACGAAAACTACCGACTTAAAACACAAATTATAGGTATACAAAAAGGGTACGCCATCCCTCCTCATGTTCATAACAACATGTCTAGTATTTCCTTAGTCTTATCTGGAGAGCTTCAGGTATCTCATTACAATCGTTTATCATCTCATCAAGATTATTTATTGGTAGAAAAAGACAGCGAAGTATATCAAACCCCAGGTAATTGGTCGATGGTTTCTCCAATAAAAAACAATCTTCATTGGTTTAAAGCCTTAAAAAATGATGCATATCTCTTAAACATCAATGTAGAAGGGTTGGGTAATAAAAAAGCCGAACCAGGAATCCGTGTTGCTATTGAACAGCCCGATCAACGCGCAAACATTTATCGGGCAAAAATTATTACTAATGATGAAGCTCAAAAGCGATACGGGAAATTATAAATTCCTTGATTACTATGTATTCGCTTCTTTAAGTAAATCTATAATTAGATGCGTACTTGTTTTGATTCTTCTAGACCTAAAAAACAATAATAGGAATAAAATCCCACATAATACAGCTAAAACCTCATCAGTATAAGGATGAACGTTATATTTAATTATCATGAAATTCGCTACCATTAATATGATTAATGCTGAAACAAATAATCCTAAAAACCATAAAAGTACAGACTTTAAAGATATTGGGCGTAACTTAAAAACATTAATCACAACTTTATAATGTCCTACTAAAACGTTATTCCTGTATAATCGATATTCAGGAACTTTCATGTTAAGTAGCTTATGAGTTAACTTATATTCATCTCCCTCTGCTGAATGGAATACTGTTTCTTTTTGTATTGTCCAACTTCTCTGTTCAAGGATTAGTGCATTATTGATAAATATTTTTTCTTTTCCAGAAAAGGATGAAGCCCAATATTTAATCATCGTTTGTTTATCAATATCAAAAACCAACCAAATCCCATTTTTCATTGAACCAACACTATGTTTAGGTAGCCCTTTAGTTTGCATCAACTCCATATTACTCTACTACCAACAGCTCTTTTACCCCATTTATTTGAAGAAAATACATCCCTTTAGCTAAAGAAGCTATAGCTATAGTTAAATGGCTGTAATCTCCTTGAAAACTTTGGTTAAAAACCTTTTTACCCGATACTTCATAAATTTCAACTTTGGGATGATGTTGAATACGATTAAAATCGATCTGTATCTGCCCATGAGTTGGGTTAGGATAAATATTCATCGAAAAGTTTATTTGCTCTTCAAGTCCTACTTGAGCTGGATCATAAAGGTTGATATTATCTATATAAACATCATTTCCTCCCCCAGCTGTAAACTCAAACTTTACCATAAATTCCCCAGTATAATAGGTCGATGTAATATTGTTGATGATTACATTTTCCCAGTCGTTTTCTGTAGGTATAAATTCCGTAGGCACTACAGCTGGTACTGTTGCTATATTAGCTGAGGAGATTGTTTTTCGAGCCACCCAATTTACACCACAATTCTTACTAATATAAACCCTCATTTTATCCGTATTAGTAGCATCAGTTTTAGCAAAAGCATAATCAAAGCTTAAAACCAAATCATTGGCATGTGTTAGGTCAATTGGTTTGGAATAGAAGTTGGACTTACGACCAGAAACGTCATCTATATTGGAGAGCATTACACTTCTATTACTATTTTTCCCAACAGATGTGCTTATCTCCCAAGAATCATCAACAGGATCTGTAAACCAATGTGACCCCTCAATTTCATTTTCCCATTCAAATCCTTCTACCAATGCATTTCGTTCCCCTGGCGAAGCAAAAACCTCAATAAAATTCGTTTTAACGATACTATCGCTATGGGTTCCATTGTCCACGACCAACTTAACTTCATATCTACCAGGGGTGGTGTAATTGACCTCCACAACAGAATCATTAGAGGTATTGGGAATTCCTCCTTCAAAAGACCATGTATAAGCGCTAATATTATCTGGAGCTACAGCTGTAAAAGAGACTGTTTCTCCTGCACAAAACTGACGTTGATTAGCATCTATATCAACACTACAAATAGTCGTATTACCATCTATTCCAGTGGCGATTAAATTACTGGGAGACCAAAGGTTATTTCTATGAGCTACAGTAGAGTTCAATGCTGCATGCATTCTTAATTTTTGTCCTTCTGTAAACATACTATTCAAATAAGTGTACTCCATAAAGTTCTGCATATTATCTAACGATCCACAGGTAGAAGTATTAAGGTTTTGTCCAGAATTCCCTATGGTATTTGGAGTATCAGTTACTCCATCATCAAAAGCGCAATTTCCAGCGTCACCAACAGGTAAATAAGGATAATTAGGAACATTATTTCCTCCCCAAACATGTTGTAAGTTTAAATAATGTCCTACTTCATGAACAATCACCCTAGAACGTAGAGTATTTCCTGTACCAATATCCCCCAAATAGGAATGTTGTAAAACTATCCCATCCCATTCTGGAATTGTATCAGCTGCAGACGGGACTAAAGCATGACCTGCTAAACTAGCAGCTTCAGCGGTGATATATATGTTCAAATACTTGGCAGGATCCCAATGCACAATGTCTTTAACGTTATGAAATCCCGAATAAGTGCTAGAATCTACATTTCGAGTTATTCCATTCGTACAATTCCCATCAGGATCTAATTGTGCCAACTTAAAAGCAATTTGACAATCAACAGCAATTTCCTTAAAGGGAGAAATCAATAACGCAGTATCTGGATTTCTCATTTGAAACCCTTCATTTAATACTCTTAAACCATCTAACACCTGAGCATTTGAAACATACTCATCTCCATAATTATGTATAATATGAAAAACAACAGGTATTGTGTATAAAATTCCACTTTTGTTGTGCTGATGACTTTGTGCTTGTTGGATAAATTGCTGGGTAAACTGTTCTAGTTCTTGATGTGTGTTGATTATTTTTTGATGTATTCCTGGATATTGATGATACAATTCTTGATGCATTTCATCTGTTCCACATTGATGGTTTTGAGCTAAATTTTCTACCAATAAGAACATCGTCAACAGCAATAATACCAGACTTTTCATATTTTTTAACTTAAAATTAAGAAAACAAAGATAAACCTTATTTTAAACTTACTCAATAGTATTAATTATTCTCTCAGTTTCATTTTTTAAATCGCTTTGTAAACCTTATATTCGCGAACCAAAACACACACATATCATGTCTGAATCTACTAAAAAACAAAACTTAAAATTCAATAAAAATGAAGATGAGATGAAGCTAAAAGTTTCATCTTTGAGACGAAAAATGTCTAAAATAGCTTTAGGAGGAGGGGAAAAGAAAATTGAGAAACACCACGCTAAAGGAAAGATGACTGCTCGTGAACGTATCGATGCTTTATTAGATGACGATGCAGAGCGTATTGAAATTGGAGGTTTTGCAGGTTATGGGATGTATAAAGAATATGGGGGATGCCCATCTGCAGGTGTTGTTGTTGTTATGGGGTATGTTTCTGGAAAACAATGTATCGTTGTAGCCAACGATGCTACAGTAAAAGCTGGTGCTTGGTTTCCGATTACAGGAAAGAAGAATTTAAGAGCTCAAGAAATTGCCATTGAAAACAAGCTTCCTATCATCTACCTAGTTGATAGTGCTGGCGTATTTTTGCCGATGCAAGATGAAATTTTTCCTGACAAAGAAAATTTTGGAAGAATCTTTAGAAATAATGCCGTAATGAGTAGTCTTGGTATTACTCAAATAGCTGCTGTAATGGGAAGCTGCGTTGCTGGTGGAGCTTATTTACCTATTATGAGTGATGAATCTCTTATTGTTGATAAAACAGGAAGTATTTTCTTAGCTGGTTCTTACCTTGTAAAAGCCGCAATCGGTGAAAATATCGATAATGAAACTTTAGGAGGAGCGACAACACATACAGAAATTAGTGGTGTTTGTGATTATAAGAGTCCTGATGATGCTACTTGCTTAAAAACCATTAGAGACATTATGGACAAAGTTGGTTCTACAGAAAAGGCTGGTTTTGACCGTAAAAAGGCTGTAAAACCAAAATTAGATGAGCAAGAGATCTACGGTATTTTTCCAGAAGATCGTAACACACCTTATAAAACGCTCTCTATCATTGAACGTTTGGTTGATAATTCTGAATTTACAGAATATAAAGAAGGCTATGGACAAACAATTATTTGTGGTTATGCCAGAATTGATGGTTGGGCTGTAGGAATTGTTGCTAACAACCGTGAAGTCATTAAAAGTAAAAAAGGAGAAGTTCAATTTGGAGGTGTTATCTATAGCGATAGTGCTGATAAAGCTGCTCGTTTTATTATGAACTGTAACCAAAAGAAAATTCCTCTAGTCTTTTTACAAGATGTAAGTGGATTTATGGTGGGTTCTCGTTCTGAACATGGTGGAATTATTAAAGATGGAGCTAAACTTGTTAATGCAATGTCTAACTCTGTTGTTCCTAAATTTACGGTTATTTTAGGAAATTCTTATGGAGCAGGAAACTATGCAATGTGTGGAAAAGCTTATGATCCTCGTTTGATTGTTGGATGGCCAACAGCTCAAGTCGCTGTAATGGGTGGAGCACAAGCTGCTAAAGTTTTACTACAGATAGAAGTAGCTAGTAAAAAAGCCAAAGGTGAAGAATTATCTGAAAAGGAAGAGGCTGAGTTGTTCAATAAAGTGAAAGCTAAATACGACGAACAAACAACGCCTCTATATGCAGCTTCTAGAATTTGGTTAGATGATATTATCGACCCACTTGATACACGTAAATGGGTGTCAATGGGAATAGAAGCAGCCAACAACGCTCCTATTGAAAAGCCATACAATGTTGGGGTTATTCAAACTTGATTCAATAAAAGAAGTTAAAAGTATAAAAAAGCGAATAAAATGATTTATTCGCTTTTTGTTTGGGTATAAACTTCTACTCTATTTTCAATTGCTTTCAACCTGTCTAATATCGTTTTAAGCTGTAAAGTATCTGGCTTTTCATTGACCTGATAGTTTTGAATCATTGGTAGAGTAACTACTAACTTTAATAATTGAACCTGATTTTCAAGACGCTCCTTTTCCAAAGCTATTTGATCATTCAAATACAATAAATCTTCTTTGGAAGAACAATACGTTACTTCCGCTTCTTGAAATAGCTCCTTTATTGAATTCCTCAAAGTAGTATCCGAAATTTCAGCAATATAACGATTTGCCGTATTCCAATATTCCTCATTAATTCGAATATACTTATTATAATCAGCCAAACTGTCTACATAATATTGGTGAACTTCATCAATTGATTCCTGAATAGCACCTACCTCAACATTTTTTTCTACAGCTTCATTATACAATCGCTCTACAATATTTTCATAATCTCTCTTATAGCTAGATGAAAAACCAAAATCAGATTGGTCTTCAATTGCCTCTGGAGTTTCACGTTCTAATTCTGCTGGGGTTTGCCGCTGCTGGTTGCAGCTTAACATCCCCATAGCCAAAAGCAATGGTATAACCTTTCTTTTCATACTACTCATAAATTTCGTTATCTATTACAGTTTGAACACGTCC
Organism: Flavobacteriales bacterium; assembly: GCA_025210295.1. NCBI lineage: Bacteria > Pseudomonadati > Bacteroidota > Flavobacteriia > Flavobacteriales > Flavobacteriales bacterium. The sequence goes on from JAOASC010000047.1 coordinate 84,757, forward strand.
CACTTCTCCTGTTTCTAAACGGACTTTTATTCCTCTTGTATGCTTCGGTGATTTGGTTAAAAGCTTTTCTACAATCCCCTCTGTTAATTCTCCTGAACGTTGGTGTTGTTTTTGGACAATTTCAACAACATAACCTATTTTTATATTAGCTCTAATTGTTCCGTCTTGTTCGTTTGATTTCATATTTTTTGATGTTTATAATTCTCTATTTTCTTATCCATTCTTCTTTTTGTATTGTTATTGTATCGCATATCGTAGATTTAATAAAAAATGGAGTAAACGGTTCTATCTTATCTATTGTTATAGAAGCTGGAGAACTATCAGTTGCACCACATCCAAAACTACGTTTTGCAATTATAATATTCTTATTTTCTTTATTTATAAAAAGTACTTTATCTATACTGTGTTTGCACATATTAGAAAACACCATAAACAGAGAGAAATAAAATGTCACTACTAAAATAATCAGAATAAAGCTAGCTCCTAAAATCCAAGTAATTAAACTTTCACTTATTGACAACAATGATATAATAAACAAAGTTAAAGCAAATGGAACTGAATAATAAACAAACATCATATAGATTAATTCATAATCATCCTTTGCTATTTCTAAATCAAAAAAATATACAAGAGTTATTATTACACACCAGAAAACAATAATAAAAAACCCAAAAACATTTATTTTTTTACACATACTACACCTTGAATATTTTAGAGAAACTCAATTTCACTTCACTAAACTCTTCCCTCAAATACGCTTTACTGACCTTATCGTAAAAACGGGGCAACTTTTTGCCAATAAAAAAAGAGTTTCGATAATACCGATAGTTTTCGGGGAGAATTACAATTCCCAAAAAGAGCACCATATACAGGTAAAGGCTACGTTTCCCATTTCCAAATAATAAAAATTGTAACGCAACTTCTTCTTTTACTGATACACCATAATCGCATAATACATGGAAAACATCGTGCGTCTCATGTTTGGGTAAAAATTCAAACCCATTGGAATGGAGAAACTACCCAACTTGATACCCTAAAGAATGGGGTGGATATTTTAATAAATCCGCTGAACTTAATCCCCAAGCCTTTCGCCTTCGTTTAAAAATTTTAGCATAAGGAACTGCACTCTTTTGAAATAAAAAATGACACAATTTTTCTCGATTATTCATAGTTTGGTCAATTAGATAATTAGCGAATTAGATGATTAGATGATGAAGTATTCTTCTCTGGCAACAGACGAACTTTGTTTGTCTTTCCTTAACAGTTTAATCGTCCAATATATCATATTGAGTAACACTCCAAACAACAAGGTCATGCCCCATGTTCTAGGATGGTCAAATGGATGTATAAAACGATTGGAGATATCATAGAGTAAACCTTGGGGATTATTGAGTACATCCCAACTGTTCCAACGTAAATAACGCCCCAAATAAATTCCAAATGAAGCGACGAATAAAATTAATGAGCTAAAAATTCCGATTTGTTTATTCGATAAATAACTTCGATACAAATCTTCAATTTTTAATAGACTTAAAAAACCCAACAGTAACCCTGTCCATGCATAGGAAATAATTAAAATTAAATCAAACCACTTTGGGAAATCAGTAATCAGTCTTAAATGAAATAAATCGGTAAGAATATATGGAGCATTGGGAAAAAAGAGTAGCCAAATGATGGATACTCCTATAATCTTAAACAATTGCACACGACTTTTTGATTGAGAAGAGATCAATAAAGTGATGCTATACGGTACTGCTGCTAAAAACAAGTTCCAAACTAAAAACAGGAAATAAAATGAGCCAGAAAGGTAAACTCTAAGTATGGAAAGTAGCAGACAGAAACCTGTCATAAGTGCTAAAAGAACATGTACTTTATAATCGGATAAATTAGCTTGTAAATTTTTCATAAAATAAGTGTTAAAATTTTAGGTATAAATATGATGCTTCCTATACAAGCTGCTGCTATTGCGATAACCAACACAGCACCAGCCATAGTATCTTTCACTTTTTTGATCGATGAACTATAATTTTTAGTGACTTCATTAGCTAATGTTTCTATTGCTGTGTTTGTTAACTCAGCTGTAAGCACTAATCCAATGAGAAGGATAACGATTCCCCACTCTATTATAGATATTGACAATAGTATTCCTAGTATTAATACCAAAAGACCTGCAACTGTATGAATCTTAAAATTAGGCTCTGATTGATAAGTATTTTTTACCCCTTCAATAGCATAACCCAGACTTTTTATAAATCGTTTCATAGGTTTAATTTTCTTTGGTGATGGTAAAATCCCTATGAATTACAATTTGCTTACAATTACCATATGGGAGACTTGAAAATGGTATTGTTTTTTCTTTTCCTTCAGCATTGAAAGTCAAAGTCAACCCTTGGTTATTTTGATATGGTTCAAAGGTTATAAAATCGTAATAATGCTTTAAATACAGAACTTCTGCATCATGATTATCGATTGTTTGAGTAACTATTAACTCATTATTCATTAAAACAGAACAATGTAGATCTTGAATTCCTGTTTCGTTCCTAATTTTTAGAAAAAACATTCCCGCTACCGATTTTTGCCAATCTAGGACTATTGCAACAGAGGGAATATTGATTAAGATCACTAGTAATGTAATAAGCATGCTTTTATGGAGGTTTCTTCGATTTAGAATAACATATAACAGCAGTAATATTAGTCCTCCTATTGCGACATAAAAACAAATAATCATCCACATAAAACCTACCATTTCTAAGCGGTAAAAATCACTTGCATTGCTATATCTGCCAATGAGCCAAGTAAAAAAAATGCCCCAACCTCCTAAAAAAGGTATTGCTCCTGTTAAAAAACTGATTTTTAATAAAATTTTTGCTTTCATAATGTATTTTGATTTAGTGGGTTTTCCAGAAGTCTTTTAAGGCTACTGGGGTCTTTGTTCGTTTATTGACAAAAAAGAATTGAATCAACTCAAAGAACCATACTCTTTTTCCAATATTATTATACCAAAACATAGCTTTTCTTAATCTTCTATCTTTATGAAACAACCATCTTTTTATTGCTTTTGGTCGCATTTGCATAATGACTTCTATCAACTTAACTAATATGATAACTACCCAAGGTTTAAGTTTGGGAGTTTCTATAATTTGATGTTTATAATCCCAGTAGCTTTGATCCAATTGAATGACATTCTTCTCTTCTACTTCTTTGAAGTATGGTGTCCATTTATGGGGTGTTACATATAAAAGCTGAACCTGATCGGGGTCGTATGCTAACAATTGTTTTAAACTATTATAAAAATCTTTGAAAGTTTCTTCTCCAAAACCAACAACATAGGTTGCCATAGAAAGAATATTATGCTTCCTCAATAATTCTATAGCCTTTTTATCTTTTACTTTTGAACCAGCTTTCTTTATTTTTTCGAGAACAAGCTCATCATAATTTTCAATACCTAACAGAAAACGTTCGAAACCAGCTTTTTTATATAAATTCAGATGCTTTTCATCTCTAACAATATTATCTGCTCTTATTGACCCTACCAGAATTAAATCTAGCTTTTTGTCAATCAAAGCTTCTAAAAATAATTTCCATTCTCGTTTATTCGTTGAAGGGTTTTCATCTGCAAAATTGATGACTTCAACTCCATATTCCTTATGTAGCATTTCTATTTCATCTGCTAACTTTTGTGGATCTCTATTTCTCCACTTCTTCCAAAAAAAACTCTGCCCACAATAGTTACAAGGATATGGACACCCTCTAGAAAATTGTATAACCACAGCTTTCTTCTTTCCCCAATATGTATAATTATACCCAGCCATTAACTCCCAAGCTATTCTATAGTCGTCCAAACATTGTATAATTTTAGCACTCTTAGTTTTTATTACCTCTTGGCTGTCCCTATAGACAATTCCATCTATACAATTCAGATTACTATGGTTAGTTAATGCGTTTATTAAATCTAAACAAACCTGCTCTCCTTCACCACAGACGATATAATCTATGCAGCTATTCTTATCCATGATTTCTTTCCAATGATAGGTAGGAAAGACACCACCTATTATTATGCTAACCTCCTCGATATTTTTTTTCAGTTCTATTGACAACTGGTTGATTATTGGTTGAGCTGAAGTTGAACCTGAATGTCCCATTAATATAATATCTGGAGCTTTTTCTTGTGCTAACTTAACAATTGTTGGAAAAGACAAATTACTATAATCAGCATCTAATAATTCAACAGCATAATTAGCATCAATTAAAGGCCCTGCAATCGATAATAAACCTAAAGGAGGTAAATGCTCTTTTGCCATTCTACTCCCTATTGATTTATGAGGAGGATTGATTATTAATATCTTCATATAATTAATCTTATTAATTGTTTATTTATTCATAAAATATTGATTCCTGCTGTATTCAGCATAATTCCATGATTTTAAACTCTGTGTTGAATTATATCTAATGTTGCTGATTCTATTATGAAAATATTCTGCAGGAGAAATTCTTTGTCTTCCTATGTATCGCTCCTTATTCCATAAAATTGGATCTAAATATCCCTGGTTTTGAGAAATACTAATGAGTGCATTATCCGACAACTGTACAAGATGTTTGTAATTAACATTTTCTTGTTTGACATATTTTAGGTTATAAACAGCGATTACTCCATCCCAATTAACCATTCCCATCAAAACCAAACTAGTATAAACTGCCCAGCTATTATTAAGCATTAAATAGTATAACGACTTCTTGTTTTTTATTTTTAAATACAAGAAAAAAAGTCCAACTATAGTTAATAATAAAAAGATGTAAACTCCTATCCTTTTATGGGTTAATCCGTATTCTGAAATATAGTTATGATTACGAATAATTACAGATATAATCAATATTCCATTCTGAGCGATCCATGCATAAGCTAACTGTTTTAATCTCCTATTCTTTTTATAAAAATTTTGGTTTTTTCTAAAAACATACAGCATCACTAACATTGAAAGTAAAATACTTAAAATCAACAAATAAGTCCCCTCATGTATCATTTCAGTTAAGTTATGTGTTGATACAATTGCTTTATTAAACCACACAAAAGTGACGTCTATACTATTTATGATCAACAGCAATAAATTAATTAAACTAAGCAACACAATAGCTGAAAATCGCTCATTCTTTAATCCTAAAAATGGTATAGATGGGTATCCCATTCTCGTTTTTTGAACTCCCTCTTCTTTATAGGAATAAAGTACTGTCTTTTTTCTAGTTCTCTTACGAATAATATTTTCATCTTTTGCAACATCTTTATCCACAAAATACATCCGTTTTCCCTTTATTAATAATGTACTCGTTATAAAAAAGCCTATGATAAAAAATAGAAGACTTGGAATTGATAAGTTTTTAAAAAAGCCTGAAAAATGATCCAACAACCAATTTTCTACACTTGTTAAACCTGAATTAAAAATAGGATTAGCAATCCTAAAAATCACCATAAAAACACCTAAAACAAGTAAAGGAATAATGACCAACTTCAAAACTCTTTTGATTTTTGCTAGACTACTACTTGTGAATCTTGCTCCATCTTTTGACTTTAACTTTGGAAGTTGAAAAACTGAAATAATAAACGTCATCAAGTTACTCCATAGATATCGCAACTTTTCATTTTGAGCAAAACCAACAAAAACAATTAAGCTGATTAATGCAGCAAGAATACTGACCGAGGAATTAAAAATAAACGTTGAGCATAAACTGAGCATCAAACCTATCATCGACGCCCACATTTTTGGGTTCCACTTGGTAGCTCTAGTTATGAGGTTTCCCAGAACAATATAGCTACTAAAAAGAACTAAATTAAGTCCTAGCCCCTCCTCCCAAAATAAAAGATGAAATAGAACTGTTCCTACTCCAACTAATGCAATTTTTAAACGATTTTCTTTCATTATTATAATTTTTAAAAAGTACTTTGAATTACAAAGTTTAAAGACAAAAAAATATAGCTACTTCATTTTCAAAAACTTTTCCAATGCTGCTAAATGGTTTTTAAAAGCTTGTTTCCCCAATTTGGTAGCTTGATATGTTGTTTTGGGTTTCTTTCCCACAAACTCTTTTTTTATGGTTATGTATTCATTCTTTTCTAACGCTTTAATATGACTTGCTAAGTTTCCATCAGTTAACGATAATAACTCCTTTAAGGTATTAAAATCTACCCAGTCGTTAACCATCAGCACAGACATCACACCCAATCGAATTCGGCTTTCAAAATGTTTATTTAAACCTTGAATCATGATTAATTATTTTCTATCATATTTTAAATACATCAAAATTCCATAAATAATATGTAAAACACCAAATCCAAGTGCCCAAAATAATATACCATAACCAATAAACCACATATTTATCAACCCTAGCAAAATATTAAAGTAACCAATCTTTCCGATTTCAGAATGCGTCAAATGACTTGCATTAACACAAGCTAAACCATAGAAGATCAGGGTAACAGGAGCTACTAATGCTACTAGGTCATACCCAATTAAAAACAAACAAAATATTCCTCCAACAAATAAAGGGACTGCTAAATTGAGCAACATTTTTTTAGAGGCTTTATTCCACATCGTTTGTCCCTCTCTTTTTGCTTTACGATACGTAAAATAAAATCCAAAAAACAAAGCAGAAAACAGCACCCCTCCCCCAATTAATAGCAACTGGATAAAAATATCAACCCTTACATCTAATACAACTTGACTGTTAAAGTATCTAGCTCCAGAAACATACTTTCCTCCGTAAAGCACCCAATATCCTAATATTGCTCCTATCAAAGCAGAAACTCCTGCCATAATACCAGACAATCCACTTAAAGACAAAAATCGTGTTGAACGATCCATGATTTGCTTAATCTCATTTAAATTTTCTAAATGTTTCTCTGTATTCATTTTAAAAGTGCTTTGAGATTCAAAGTAACATCAAAAAAAAGAGTCCTCAAAATATTTTTGACTTAATTTTCCTAAAAGTTGTTAAACAATGGCATCATACATCAACGATTACACTCAAATTCTAAATGCAGATATTAACTCAATGTTAAATCGTTTATAACTCCTTGCAATTATTAACAAATAAAAGCCATATTAACGCTATTTTTTTGCATTTTTGTTAGCAATAATTAAAAATTCATCGCATAGAATATACTCATGAAAAAAGTACACAACTTTAGTGCAGGGCCATGTATCTTAGCCCCTACAGTTTTCGAACAAGCTTCACAAGCTGTTATTAATTACAACAACACTGGATTATCTCTAATTGAAATGTCACACAGGAGTCCAGAATTTGTTGAGATAATGGAAGAAGCAAGAAGTCTGGTTAAAGAAATTTTGAATGTACCAGCTGGTTATACTGTACTTTTTCTACAAGGTGGAGCTAGTTTAGGATTCTTAGAAATAGCTTACAACATGATGAGAACTCATAAAAGAGGTGGTTACATCACTACTGGTGCTTGGGCTAAAAAAGCATGTAAAGAAGCTAATTTTATGGGAGAAGGTGTAGTCGTTGCATCCTCAGATGATCAAAACAATAACTATATTCCAAAAGGATATACTATTCCTACTGATTTAGATTATTTACACTACACTTCAAACAACACCATTTTTGGAACACAGTTTAAAGCTATACCAGAAACAACTCTTCCTTTAGTTTGTGATATGAGTTCTGATATCTTTTCTAAACCGATCGATGTTTCAAAGTTTGATATTATTTACGCTGGTGCTCAAAAAAACTTAGGTCCAGCAGGTGCTACGTTATTTATTGTAAAAGACAGCATTTTAGGACAATCAAGTGTAGAAATTCCAACAATGTTGGATTTAAAAACACATGCGGATAAAGACTCTATGTTTAATACTCCTCCGGTGTTTTCTATTTATGCTTCTATGTTAACCTTAAGATGGATTAAAAGCTTAGGAGGATTGACTGAAGTTGAAAAACTAAATAACGCTAAAGCGGAATTACTTTATAATGAAATAGACCGTAACCCTTTATTTGAAGGAACGGCGGCAAAAGAAGATAGAAGCTACATGAATGTTACATTTGTACTTACAGATGAAACTAAAAAAGAAGCTTTTGATCAACTTTGGAACGAAGCCAACATTAGTGGAATAAAAGGACACCGTTCTGTTGGTGGCTACAGAGCTTCTATATACAATGCTATGCCTATTGAAAGTGTACAAGCATTGGTTGATGTAATGCAAGCTTTAGAAAGTAAATAATTAAGGCATACGAGCAGGTCATCCACGATATCTTTTGGTCAGTTCGAGTGTTTTTATTTTCATGAAAATAAAAATGTATCGAGAACCCAAAAGGATGTTGATCCTCCCCTTAACGCCAACTAAATAAGAAAATTAGAAGATTCAAGACTAACATTTGAATCAAAAAAATAAAACCATTGTACAAACAACATTGTACGCAATACAAAAAAAAATGAAAGTTTTAGCCAATGATGGTATTGCTCAATCAGGGCAAGTAAAATTAGAGGAAAACGGCTTTACAGTAGTAACTGAAACTGTCGCTCAAGAAAATTTAATCAACGAAATCAACGAAAAGAAATATGAAGTACTCTTAGTTAGAAGTGCTACTAAAGTTCGACAAGACATTATTGACAACTGTCCGTCTTTAAAAATGATTGGACGTGGTGGAGTTGGAATGGACAATATTGATGTCGCTTATGCTCGTGAAAAAGGAATTAATGTTTTTAATACTCCTGCTTCATCTTCTTTAGCTGTAGCAGAATTAGTTACTGCTCAATTATTTTCTTTAGCTCGTTCTGTTTACGATGCTGAACGTCAAATGCCTGTGAATGGGAAAGACAATTTCAAAGGGTTAAAAAAACAATACGGTAAAGGAATTGAGTTAAGAGGTAAAACTCTAGGTATAATTGGATTTGGTCGTATAGGTCAATATACTGCAAAATATGCTTTAGGACTAGGAATGAATGTCGTGGCATACGATCCATTTATGGATAAAGCTAGTATTCCAGTTAATGTTGCTGATCAAACTGTCAATATTGAAATCACAACAAGTTCTCTAGATAATTTATTGGCTAGTGCTGACTTTATTTCATTGCATGTACCTATGCCAGCTGATGGTAAAGCCTTAATCTCTACTGCTGAATTTGAAAAAATGAAAGATGGTGTTAGAATTGTAAACGCTGCTCGTGGTGGGGTAATAGATGAAGACGCTTTAATTAAAGCCTTAGAAAGTGGTAAAGTGAATAGTGTTGCCCTTGATGTATTTGTTAACGAACCTACTCCTAGAGAAGATTTATTGAGCAATAAAAAAATAGCATTAACTCCTCATATTGGTGCTGCTACTGTTGAAGCCCAAGATAGAATTGGAACTGAATTAGCAGATAATATCATTAATTTTTACAATAAATAAGATGAACAGCGATATGATTGATCAAGACTTTGTAAACTTTGAAGATCCTAATTTCAGACCTTGGGGAATGGAATTAAAAACATTTTGTATGTTAATGCACTTAGCTCAGCTTGCATCTGTAATTATTCCATTGGGAGGTTTTGTACTTCCTATCATCATGTGGGCTACCAATAAAGATCAGAGCCCAACTGTTGATCAACACGGAAAAAACATTTTAAACTGGATCATTACTTCAGTTATTGTTGTTGCAATCTGCTTTGCTTTAACATTCGTTTTCATAGGACCATTTTTATTAATGGCTTTTGGTTTGGCATCACTAATTTTTATCATTATGGCTGCCGTTAAAGCAAACGAAGGTATCATCTATGATTACCCTTTTTCTCTTCAATTGATTAAGTAAAAATGAATGACATAACCTATTGTAAGATAATGGCGTACGCATTAATGTGTACGCCATTTATACAATTAGTGATTCTTTTTATTCCTATTCCTTTTCTAATAATAATTGCCGTCATTATAGGAGGATTTTTACCTACTCTAATGTGGTTAAGAAAAAGAAACAAGGCGCTCTTAATCAATATTATTGGAAAGCAACACCTCAATTATAACCTTACTTCTCTCCTACTTATTGCTATTGAATTAACTGTTTTAAACTATTCTCCTGATGGAGCTTTATATAAAATCATAATCGGGTTAATTAACTTCTATCAACTCATAGGTTTCTTTGTAATATGGGCTTCCACCGATGAAATTAGCCAACAAAAAACAAGCGCCATCTTACCTAAACTATCGATTAGATTTATCAGCTAATAAAATTGTTCATTTTATAATTGCTCCACAATAGCTTTAGATAAAGGTTTTACATTACTCATAAAAACGTCTAATAACTTCCCTTCTTCATCAACCAAATATTTTTGAAAATTCCATTTTACTTTACTAGATTTTACTCCATTTTTTTCCCCTGAAGTTAACCAAGTATATAGAGGGTGCTGATGGTCTCCCTTTACATCAATTTTCTCAGTCATTAAGAAATCAACTCCATAGTTTTTTTGACAAAATGATTCTATTTCGTTAGCATTACCTGGTTCTTGCCCTCCAAATTGATTACAAGGCACACCAATGATGACTAGCTTGTCTTGATGTAGTTCGTGTAATTTTTGTAAATCAGCATATTGGGGAGTATAACCACATTTTGAAGCTACATTTACAAAAAGAATTTTCTTCCCTTTAAATTTAGATAATTGAATTGCTTCACCTGCTAAGCTGTTTATCTTTATTGCATATAAATCTTCAATCCCATCGTTAATTTCTGCTTTAGCTTGAGTTTTTTCAACTTTAAACTCGTTAGCGTTGATAGCCGATGTACAAGCTAAAAATACTGTACTGGCCATAAGTAATAAGGCTACTTTCTTTTTCATTTTTTGTTTTTTATTTGATGCCTAAATTAATAAGCAAAAGTTAATATTATGAATAATCTATGCTTGGTTGTTGTGATAAAATTAATTCATTCTAACCAAAGCGAATCACTCATTTTAAATAATTCATCAATTCTTGCTGTTTCTCTACTTTTTTAAATGCTCCCCCAAAAAAAACTGTAGTAGTCGAAGAAGTATCATCCTTTATTCCTCTCATAGATACACATAAATGCTTGGCATCAACAATTACAGCGACATCTTCAGTTTCTAATAAACACTGTAAATCATAACCTATTTGTTGGGTTAACCGCTCTTGAACCTGAGGCCTTGCCGCAAAATATCTTACAATACGATTAAGCTTTGATAGACCTATAACTTTATTATTAGGTATATAAGCAACATGGGCTTTCCCTATAATTGGAACAAAATGATGCTCACAATTGGAATAAAAAGTAATATCTTTTTCTAAGAGTATCTGTTGGTAATCGTACTTATTTTCAAACAACTTAACTACCGGTTTGTTTTTACTAACTAAGCCTGAAAAAATTTCTTCAACATACATTTTAGCTACTCTTTGAGGTGTTTCTTTTAACGAATCATCAGTTAGATCTAATCCCAAGGCATCCATTATTTCAGCAAAATGATAGGCGATTCTTTCCTTTTTCAATTTATCGTCTACAGCTATAGTAGCTTTATTGACAGGGGTTTCTACTTTATTCATATTTCTCATTTATTTAGAAGCTGGAAACTCTACAAAGTTTTTAGACGTCTCATACAGCCTGATTTGTATTTCTAATTTTGAATCTATTTCCTTTCTTAAAAGGTCATAAATTACTCTCGCTATATTTTCTGCTGTCGGATTTAAATATTGAAAATAACTAACTTGTTTGTTCAAATTTTTATGATCAAATTCTTCTAGTACGTACTTTTTAATCAAATTGGACAGCAATTTAGCATCCATAACATAACCTGTTTGAACATCGATTTCTCCAGTAACTTTTACCACTAATTCATAATTGTGCCCGTGGTAATAAAGGTTATTACACTTCCCAAATACCTTTTCATTTTGATCGCTTGACCAATTTGAATTATGTAAGCGATGTGCTGCATTGAAATGCTCTACTCTATAAATTGATGCTATGTTTTTCATGTTTTGTTTAAACTTTTATATCGCAAATTAAACAATATTAATCTTTTTACACTATATTTGTTTAATCTTTTTAACATTTTTTTAAACAAAACTAAAATTATGCATAAAAATTATCTCATTATTGGCGGTTCAACAGGTATAGGTTTAGCCATTGTAAATCAATTAAGTAAGACAGGTGTTAATGTAATCAGTACTTATTATCAAAGTGATCGTTTTCAAAACACCCCCAACTATCATTATCTAAATGTATTAGATAATAATTATGACTTAGACTTTGTCCCTGAGCAACTTGATGGGATAGTTTATTGTCCAGGCAGCATTAATTTAGCTCCTTTTAAGCGAATTACTTCAGAAAGTATGACCGAAGATTTTGAATTGAATGTGCTCGGTGCTTTTAAAGTTATACAACGTTTGATTCCTAATTTGAAAAAGGCTAAACAAGGATCAATCGTACTGTTTTCATCAGTAGCAGCTCAAAATGGTTTTAATTTTCATTCACAGGTTTCTACAATAAAAGGAGCAATTGAGGGCTTTACCAAAGCGCTTGCAGCTGAATTAGCACCATCAATTAGAGTAAATGCAATAGCCCCATCAATTACACAAACACCACTGGCCTCGAAATTACTCAATACTGAAGCTAAAATTGAAGCTAATGCCAATCGACACCCACTTAAAAAAGTTGGAGAAGCAGATGATATAGCACATCTAGCAACGTTTCTATTAACGGAAAAATCCCAATGGATAACAGGGCAAATTCTAACTATTGATGGCGGTATTTCATCATTAAAAATCTAACCGTTATGTTTCATTTTTTCAAAAAGAAAACAAATCTAGAAAAGCTTGAAGTAAAATATAAAAAATGCTTAGAAGAGGCTTTTCTTCTCGCACAGGTTAATCGAACTAAAAGCGATGAAAAATATAAAGAAGCTGAGGAAATTGCCCAGCAAATTGTACAACTAAAAACATCATAACCATGGCTTTTTATCAATTTAAAAGAGAACAAAAAATAAACTGTACTGTTGATGATATTTGGAACTTTATATCTTCCCCGAGAAATCTAAAAGAGATTACCCCAAACTATATGGGCTTTGATATTACCTCCGAAAATACACCTGATAAAATGTATCCTGGTCTTATCATTACCTATAAAGTTAGTCCGCTTCTAGGAATAAAAACAGATTGGATGACTGAGATTACTCAAGTAGTAGACAAACAGTTTTTTATAGATGAACAACGAATAGGACCTTACAACCTTTGGCATCATCAACATCTTATTAAACCTATCGAAAAAGGAGTGTTAATGACTGATATTGTAACTTATTCACCTCCATTTGGAATCTTAGGAGCTATAGCCAACAAGCTATTTATCCAAAATAAATTAAAAGAGATATTTGACTACAGAGTGCATGCAATTGAAAAAAAATATGGAAAATACCAAGAATAGTTTTAGCGAAAGTACCATCGATAGGATTATTGAAATGGCTTGGGAAGACCGCACGCCTTTTGAAGCAATTGACTATCAATTTAACCTTAAGGAACAGGAAGTCATAACCTTAATGCGGAGAAACCTCAAGTCTTCCAGCTTTAAAAGATGGAGAAAAAGGGTAAACAGTAAAGTAAGTTTAAAACACCTCAAAAAGAGAAACAGCGCAATTACGCGTTTTAAATGTTCCAGACAAAAACATATCACGCAAAACAAAATATCCAAAAGATGAGACCATTCCCCACAAAAATAGAAGCTATATACAAATTGATTACTGATATCGATCCTATTCAATATGCCAAGACCAGAAACTTTGTTGATGGGGCAGTGACTTATCTTTCTCCTTATATTTCAAGAGGCGTAATCTCTACTAAGACAATCTATGACAGTCTAATATCCAAAGGATATGTCCCTTCCGAAATGCAAAAGTTTATTCAAGAATTAGCTTGGAGAGAACATTTTCAACATAATTGGAATGCATTAAAATGGAAAATTGACACTGATATTAAACACCAACAAAATCCTGTTCTCAACCACAACATTCCTCAAGCAATAGTCAATGCATCGACTGGCATATCAGCTATAGATCAACAAATAAAGAATTTATATGAAACTGGCTATATACATAACCACATGAGAATGTATATCGCTTCATTGGCTTGTAATTTAGGTAAAAGTCATTGGTTAACCCCAGCTAAATGGATGTATTATCACCTACTTGATGGCGACTGGGCTAGTAATGCACTCAGTTGGCAGTGGGTAGCAGGAACAAACAGCAATAAAAAATATATTGCTAATCAAGAGAATATCAATAAATATTTTTACTCCTCTCAAGCGCAAACATTTTTAGATACCTCCTATGAAGAGCTTGGAAAATTTCCAACACCTAACGAATTGACAGAGACATTGGAAATAACACTTCAAACTCCGTTACCAAAGTCAAAAGAAGTTCAAATCGACACTACTCAACCAACTTTATTATATACTTATTACAATCTTGATCCCAACTGGCACGTAAACGCTCATTATAACCGAATTTTTATCATTGAACCCTCTTTATTTAAAAAATACCCTGTCAGTCAAAAATCTATTGACTTTGCCATTGCTCTAAGCCAAAACATCCCCAATATTCAGGTATATGTAGGTGAATTCGAAACGCTCTATCAAAGAATTAAAGCCCAGCCAATTCGTTTTAAAGAACATCCTACCAACCACCATTTTATAGGAATTAAAGAAACTAGAGCATGGATTTTTTCAACGCAAGGCTATCATAACACCTTTTTCTCCTATTGGAAAAAGTGCAAACCTGAATTGACTCATGGCTAAACAAGTGATAAATATAGTATGGTTAAAAAGAGACTTAAGACTCCAAGATCACCTTCCTTTTTTTAACGCAGAGAATAGTCATCTTCCCTATCTTACTATTTATCTTATGGAACCCTCGATGATCAATTATAAAGATACCTCATTGAGACACCTACAATTCATCTATCACTCTATTCTAGCCATGAATAAAAAGATGCTTCAATTTAATCAGCAAGTAACACTATGTTATGGAGAGGCATTAGCTATATTTCAAACCCTATCGAATCAATTTCAAATCAATACGGTATACAGTTACCAAGAAAGTGGTATCCAACGTACTTGGGATAGAGATAAAAAGGTTAAAACATTTTTCAACGCTAACCAAATACAATGGCTAGAATATCAAAGGGATGGAATTATTAGAGGAATTAACAACAGAACTGGCTGGGATAGTAAATGGAAAACGTTCATTAATTCTCCTCTTATTAAAAATACCTACAAACAACATGCTGTTTTAAATTGGAAGCATCAATTTACTGTTCCAAATGAACTACTTTCATTAATAAATCAATACCCCAAAAGTTATCAACCAGCTGGAGAACAGTTTGCCTGGAAGTATTTAGCCACCTTTACACAAGATAGAGGCAAGAATTATAGCAAATATATTTCTAAACCATTAGAAAGCAGAACATCATGTGGTAGAATCTCTCCTTATTTAGCTTGGGGAAATATATCAATCAAACAAGCTTTTCAATACATTGCAAGCTCCCCCAACTACACCACTAATAAAAAGGCTTTTAATGGTATTCTTACTCGTTTAAAATGGCATTGTCATTTTATTCAAAAATTTGAAGTTGAATGCCGGTATGAAACCCACTGTATCAACAGAGGCTATGAACTTTTAGAACACAACAATAATCTTGATTGGGTAAAAAAATGGGAAGAGGGAAAAACGGGTTATCCTTTGGTTGATGCCTGCATGAGATGTGTAAAAGAAACAGGATGGATTAATTTTAGAATGCGTGCTATGGTCGTTTCTTTTTTATGCTATAACCTTGATCAAGATTGGCGCTTAGGAGTTTATTACCTTGCTCAACAATTCCTTGATTATGAACCAGGAATCCACTACCCTCAATTTCAAATGCAAGCAGGTACAACTGGTATCAATACTATACGAATGTACAATCCCATAAAACAATCACAAGATCACGATCCTGACGGGATTTTTATTAAAAAATGGATTCCCGAGCTTCGAGAATGTCCCAAAGAATTTATCCATGAGCCTTGGAAAATGACACCTTTAGACCAAAAGTTCAACGAAATAAAATTAGACTATCCATCCCCTATTGTCGAGATCGCAAGTAGTAGCAAAAAAGCAAAAGAAAAAGTATGGGGGCATCGAAAAAATAAACTCGTTCAACAAGAAAAGAAACGTTTAATCATAACACATACACGTAATCACAAAAAAAGATAATATGTATTTTTCAAGACAAGATATACTCAATTTAGATCATAAAAAAAGATTAAATATTATTAACTCGTTATCGGGTATTAAATCAGCCAATCTAATTGGAACGGTTAACCAAACTAAGCAAACTAATTTAGCTATTTTTAATTCTTTAATGCATATTGGAAGTAATCCACCTTTAATTGGCTTTATTATGCGCCCCTCTACAGAAGTAAGAAGACACACTTTTGAAAATATTATCGACTCCAATCAATTTACGGTCAACCACGTAAACAGTTCCATTCTACAAAATGCACACTATACTTCTGCTAAATTTTCAGCCGACCAATCTGAATTTAACGAATGTAAGTTAACCGAAGAATACGCCTATAATTTTAACGCGCCCTTTGTAAAAGAATCAATCATTAAAATTGGTGCAACACTAGAAGAGGTTCTACACATTAAATCTAATGATACCCGCTTAATCATTGGTAAAGTTCAACATTTAGTCCTCCCAAGTCATCTCATTAGTGAAAAAGGTTATTTAAACCTAGAGGAAGCAGATTCTGTAGGTGTAGGAGGGCTCAATACTTATTACCAACTAAAAAAAACAACTACATTTCCCTATGCCAGATTAACTGAATTACCATTTTTTGGATAAAGCATATGATCTTAATATTAAAATAATATAATGCTTATTTAGAATCACCTCAAATAATCATCGAGCTGGGTATAAAATATACCAATTAGTATATTATTTGTATTTTTGACAAAATCGATACAAAATACAAGCACTATGTCAACTAAATATCCACACTTATTCGAGCCTTTAGATTTAGGTTTTACAACGCTAAAAAATAGGTTTTTAATGGGTTCTATGCACACTGGACTCGAAGAACATAAAGGAGGGTATGAAAAAATGGCAGCTTATTATGGTGAACGTGCCAAAGGAGGTGTTGGATTAATTGTAACTGGAGGTATTGCGCCCAATGTAGCAGGTTGGGTTGGTCCATTTTCTAGTAAAATGACCAATAAAAAAACAGCATTAAAACATAAAATCGTAACTGATGAAGTCCATAAACATGGTGGAAAAATTTGTATGCAGATATTGCATACAGGACGTTATGGTTACCACCCATTTGCTGTAGCTCCGAGTGCTTTAAAAGCTCCTATTTCTCCTTTTAAGCCTTGGGCTTTAAGTAAGCGAGGAATCAAAAAAACAATTAATGATTTTGCAAAAGCTGCTGAATTAGCTCAACTAGGAGGATATGATGGCGTAGAGATTATGGGTTCTGAAGGTTATTTAATTAACCAGTTTATTGCAGCAAAAACCAATAAAAGAACAGATGAATGGGGTGGTTCTTATGAGAACAGGATTAAATTCCCTTTAGAAATTGTTAGAAAAGTTAGAGCGCGTGTTGGCAAAGATTTTATTATTATTTTCCGTTTATCAATGCTAGACTTAGTTCCTGGAGGTAGTCAATGGGAAGAAGTTGTTTTATTGGCTAAAGAACTCGAAAAAGCAGGAGTGACGATTATCAATACAGGGATTGGATGGCACGAAGCTAGAATCCCAACCATTGCGACAATGGTACCAAGAGCTGCCTTTAGTTGGGTGACTAAAAAGATGATGGGCGAAGTTAATATTCCATTAATTACAACCAACAGAATCAACGATCCAGAAGTTGCTGAACAAGTATTGGCTGACGGTTGTGCAGATATGATTTCTATGGCTAGACCTTTCTTAGCTGATCCTGAATTGGTAAACAAATCAAAAGAAGGACGTGAAGATGAAATTAATACCTGTATTGGTTGTAATCAAGCTTGCTTAGATCATATCTTTAAACGAAAAACAGCTAGTTGTTTAGTAAACCCAAGAGCATGTCACGAAACGGAGTTAAATTATACGCCAACTAAAAAAGCAAAAAACATTGCTGTTGTCGGAGCTGGACCAGCTGGATTAGCAGCTTCAACAGTTGCTGCTCAACGTGGCCATCATGTCACCTTATTTGATGCGGCATCTGAAATTGGAGGACAATTTAATATTGCTAAACAGGTTCCTGGTAAAGAGGAATTCTACGAAACGATTCGTTATTTCAATAAACAAATAGAACTCACAGGAGTCAACCTACAACTCAATACCAAAGTTGGTGCTGAAGATTTAAAAGATTTTGACGAAGTAATTTTAGCTACTGGAATTACACCTAGAACACCTAAAATTGAAGGCATCGACCACCCTAAAGTTCTCAGTTATATTGATGTTTTGAAACACAAGAAAAACGTAGGAGAAAAAGTTGCCATTATTGGTGCAGGAGGTATTGGATTTGATGTAGCAGAATACATTACCCATGAAGGGGAGGCCACTTCTCAAAATGTTAAAGCATTTTGCGAAGAATGGGGAATTGATATCACCAACGAAGCTAGAGGTGGTATTGAAGGGGTAGCAGCTCATGTTCCACCTTCTCCTAGAAGTGTTTATTTATTACAAAGAAAAGAAACTAAAGTTGGAGCTGGTCTTGGTAAGACCACAGGCTGGGTACACCGTTTATCGCTTAAGAACAAGCATGTAAAAATGCTCAATGGTATTCAATACAACAAAATCTCTGATCAAGGTATACACATTGTAAGAAAAGATAAAGAAGAGCTACTTGATGTCGATACAATTATTGTATGTGCTGGTCAGCTCAGTAAAAAAGATTTAGAAGCTCCTTTGCAACAATTGGGTAAAAGTGTTCATTTGATTGGAGGAGCTGATTTAGCAAGCGAATTAGACGCAAAACGAGCGATTAAGCAAGGGAGCGAACTCGCAGCTCAACTGTAAAGATCAGTTAGCATTTTACAAAAAAATACCACATTAATTTTAAACTAAAACTAATGTGGTATTCATCGGAAATCAACCCAATCTATCCTAGTTAATGACCAGTCTAGATTGGTAACGATTTCCTACCCTATCTACTACAATGATGATATAAACTCCTGACCTTAATCCGTTTAATGGGACATTCACTTTTGTGCTATTAACAGCAATTGAACGAACTATTTTTCCATGGATACTGGTTAATTCAATACGTTCCATTTCAATGTGTTCTTTATCATGTCCTATCAATAGTATATTCGTATTTTCGTTTGCCGGATTTGGATATGCTAACACAAACGGTTGGTCGGTATCTGATAAATGCTCACTAATCAAAATCTTGGTATTGTTGGTAATGATGTATTCATTATAATCAAACTGAATAGCTGCTTTATTATATACAGGAGTATATGGAGCTAAATCTTGCTTAGGTAATATGGAGAATGAGACATACCCCATACTTCCTTCTGGATTACTTGCTGAATCTGGTAGTTCTATCTTATAGTTTACCCAAGTGACTACTCCATCCACCAACGATACTGAGAACGGATGTGATGAACTTTCAATTTCAAACGTGTTCCAATCCAAATTGTTCGAAAGTGTATCTATTATTTTTACAATTCTTGCTGCATAATTCCCTATGTTTTGGAATCTAATTTTATAATATAAACGGTCATTTCTATTGGCTATTTTTTGAATTCCCTTATTCATTACAAAAACCATCTTATCGTTTGGATCTAATGACCCTACTACTCCATCTGTCATCGAATAAGCATTATTCTCTGTGCTACATTCTGTATTACTATAACTAACAGTGGCATCAATTGTAACCAATTCTTCTAATGCAGCATTGACATCCACAGAATCGGTTAAATTAAACACAGTATCCGATAGCGCATCTATCCCGGAGAAAGTAAGGGAATAAGTTCGATACCCTCCATTTTCGTTAGACAGAATCCAATTATTATCTAAAATATAGACATTATCTGTCATAACTAAAGCAACTGTAATGTTGTCTGTTGCATCATAAGCTCCCTCATTATTCACTACGACATTCAACATATTGGTTAATCCTTTTCTAAAAGCTGTTGTCCCCAAATGCATCGTTAAATCTGGTGAAGTACAGACTGCATTGTTTCCAAAATCTCTATTTGAATAATGCGTCTCATTTTCTTGATTTACCTCAACAACATATCCTTCCTCATTTGCTGGAGTTGTTTGTGTCCAATTAGCATGCTCAGACTGATTAATGGTATAAGTTCCATTGTCTACATACAATTGATAATAACCATTTTCATCAGTAAAGACTTGGAAATTGCCAGGTGTTACCATTAAGTTATGATTTGGAATTCCTTTCTCTCCTTGATCCTGAACGCCATTACTGTTGGCATCATGATAAACTGTTCCAGAAATTTTAGCTCCACACTCTTCATTGATTGTATGTATTTGATTGATACTAGGTGCCAACATATTGGTTACAACACCTGATGGCCATAATATAATCAGACTATCAATAGCAGTTGCATCTAATATTCCAAATAAAAGAGTAGACGAGTTTTGGCCTCCCATGGCAGACGTTTGTGTAGAAACATGTTTTGTCTGCCATACTGGAGAACCATTAATAGTAGCCTTCACTTTAACCATTGCCCCTATCCCAAATCTGTTAGAGTTACAACCTACTAATTTTACACCGATATGATTGGTACATGACCCCTTTTCATTAATGAAGAAATCATTGGCATTCTCATCTATATTGGACACGAATAAATCGTAGTCACCATCATTATCAAAATCAGACCATGCAGTACCATAAGAATCATTTTCATCTTCAGTAATCGCATTGTTCATTTTTGTAAATGTCTTGTTTCCATTGTTAGCAAATAAATAGTTTTTATTCCCTTGATTATTGGCTACAATTAAATCTAAATCTGCATCGTTATCAAAATCAATCCATGAAGCCCCATGGGAATTAGAAATATTTGTTACCACAATACTATTCGTTATTTTCAAGAACGTTCCATCACCATTATTCTCATAGAAAAAGTTAGGCTCTATTATACTTGAATTGGTTACATATAAATCTAAATCCCCATCATTATCATAATCTCCCCATGCACCTCCTACAGAGTTTCCTCCATCTGTTACAACCGCTCCTGTTAGAATTTCAGTGAATACCCCCGTTTCATTTTTAAACAACTGGTTATTTTCTCCATTTGTATTCGCTATAAATAAATCTAAATCGCCATCATTATCCATATCTCCCCATGCAACACCCACAGCCGAAGTAGCAGATTGAGCGACAACACTTGATGCATCTGGAGTAAACCCTCCTTGTCCATCTCCTTTAAATAAATAATTGAAATGTGTTGAATGGAAGTCTGAAACAACTAAATCTAAGTTTCCATCTTGGTTATAGTCTGCCCATGCCGCTGAATGTGAATAAATCCCTTCATCTACAACTGGATTATTTTGAATAGAAGTAAACGTTCCATCTCCATTGTTATGGTATAATTTATTGGTGGAGTTAACGTTATTGGTTACAAATAAATCCAAATTCCCATCATTATCATAATCTCCCCATGTTCCTGAAATTGATGTCCCTAAATCGGTAACAATAGCTCCTGTTGTAACTTTTGAAAATGTTCCATCTCCATTATTATGATAAAGTATATTCGGTTCAGTAATATCATTAACTGGCACAAACAAATCGTCGTATCCATCATTATCGTAATCTCCCCAAGATGCACTCCAACTATTTCCTATATCTAAATGCAATCCTGCTGTATTATCTTTCTGAAATTTCGAATTTGGATCATAAGCTAAATTCACTGTAGGTACACTTTCTGTACAAGCATTTTTACCATTAATTCGTATTTGTACATAATCTCCTTGTAAAAATTGTTCTCCTAATTTTAAGGCTGTTCTTAAACGATATCTATTGTTAGAAACATCTAATATTCCTGGGATTCCATCTGATTGAAAAGATGCTTCATAATCGTTGATGGCATATTCATAAATTCCATTCGAAAAAGTAGGATCTCCAATCGTATTGTATGAATTTGAGATATTATATTGGAATTGACTCGAATCATCTAAAACAATAATCTTTGTCGTATCAGATGAAATGACTTCTATGGTCATATCATACATGTGCGCAATCTTTACACTCGTTACATCCACCGTTAAGTTCACCTGTTTACTACACGGATCTTCTAATAGCTCAGAGGTTAAACGAGTTTGAAAAGCCGATTGTTTAGGTTCTACATATAGTACCATGCTTTCGTATCCACAAGTAAAACTTGCAAAATCTGTTGGGTAACCTGTACATTCAAACCCTGAATAAACGGTCATCAAAACAGTATCACAATTCGAATAAGTTCCATATATGGTTAAGTTCGCTGTTGCTCCTCCACTTATTGACCCAATTAAATAAATATCGTTTTGTAACGTTAATGTTTGACTGGTATTATCATTTACAATTGAATCAATCACAATATTACTAGGTGGGTTGATATGTACCCATGCATTATCTGCTCCTGCACTTGACGTATTTTTCACCTTATAATCCCATTCAACACTTCTGGTATTCGCATCTTGCCAAGGCGCTTCTGAAGACACCTCTAATGCTGGTGGAGAATACCTAATCCTATCAGGCCCTGAAGCACTAATATACCCCGTCTCTACACCATTAATGGCTGCTGTTTCTTCATAATTAAAGGTCCAATAAATATTTTCATAAACATTCTTTGGAGATGTACAAGCTGGAGCAATTTCAACCGTCAATTTTCCATGAAAGCCATCATCACTCACAACTAATTGCCCAGAATTATAATATTGTTCTAAATCATAATAAAGCGTATCTCCATTAATAGCATCTGGCATAATACCATTTATCGTTTGCGTGGTGGTATAGTTTGTTCTTCTTGTTCTATATTGTTGTATTTTACTTGAGATTACTGAGTAATGCGTTGGAATTACTACTTTAGCTTCTTTTAAGAATCCCCATTGTCTACACTCATAAGGGAATAAATTTCCTCCCCCATAATTACTTGATAAAGGGCCTATAGATAAGCCAAAATTTTGAACGATATTTTTAGTACATGAATTCACCGTAGCATTATTAGCACTATTGTTTCTCCAGCTGTATCCTATCAATGTAATGGATCCATGCTTCGCAATACATGATTCTTTTTGCCCACTTGTCGGATTAGCTACTGCACTTAAATAAAACTCATTAATAAAAAGCGTTTCTTTTATTAATCCTGAAACCGAAGAACTCACACGATAATTCATTTCTACTTTTATCGAATCTTCAGTTGCATATTGATAACCGATCAAACTAGCATTTAATCCAGAAAGGTTAGCAACTGATAAATCAAAATCAAAATCTCTTTGATTCCCAGAGGTAGCCGTTGTAGCTGTTACCCCATTTACAATATGGGAGGTTGTAGCGCTTGCATCATAAATAGTTACAGTAGCATCAATAAATGATAACGAGCTTCCATAGTCTACAGACGAAGTATAATTCGCATAATCCCAAGTAGCTGCTGTCGCTGCTATGACTGCTGTTGCTGTTGCTTTTATTGTATCCCCTACCATGGCTCTGTTTACTTTTACTTTAGAAAAATCTAAGCTCCCAGAGCCATCAGCCAACCCATCAATATTATTATCTGGCGCACCAAAATTAGTACGTTCAATTTGAAAATCTAAAACATTTAATGAGGCACAAGCTCCTAATGGACAATACAGGTATGTTGAAACTTGAGTATTACATTCCATAGGTATTGCACAAGATGGTGAACAAGTAGTATCTGGCACATAATCTAGTGTCATGTCTATCGTTTTCCAGCCAGCCGAACCACAATCACCTGAGATTGATAAGGTCATTTCACTTTTATTAAAATTAAACCCTGTATTTGCAGGAAATATAGCTGTTACAATATTATCATTAGTATTATAATTGACCGAAGTTGCTGCTAGTGAAGCACCATTTAAAGCTAAGTTAATGCCCTCATAAGTGATTCCCTCTTGTAAAGTAAAAGTAGCTGTGTAATTCGCTCCTGGCCCTACTGGAAGGTTGTTTTTAT
Source organism: Flavobacteriales bacterium (assembly GCA_025210295.1). Taxonomy (NCBI): domain Bacteria; kingdom Pseudomonadati; phylum Bacteroidota; class Flavobacteriia; order Flavobacteriales; species Flavobacteriales bacterium. Next base: position 108,891 of record JAOASC010000047.1, read on the forward strand.
AACTAGAAAATAAAAATGTTACATCTTCTGTTTGATTGGCATATAACTCTAAAGGTGTTTCTGTAAAAAATGTAACGTATTGAGAATTGTCATTTTGACCAACCAATGACTTAGAATAATTTTGACTTCCACAAACATCCGAATAGCTTACATCAGACTCCCATCCTTTAACCGCATCATTACTGCATGTTTGTAAACAACAAGAATAAGAATCCCAATTAATATAAATGGTATCGTCTGGTAATAAATCGGGTAATGTAAACGCTACTTTCCCTATAGGACTATTCCCTAAACAACTGTAATCGCCTGCTGAATTACAGACAGTATTCACAGCGTTGGTTACATTGATAACTTGTCCATTGGCACCTACTTTATAGGTCAATGAGTTTTCATCAATTCTAGAAAAAATATTTTCATTATATCCATTACCTTTCGACTTATAGATATCAATAGCTACATTAGACGCTAGTCCAGAACCGGTATTAATTACAGATAATTGTTGCGCTGAAGCATTACCATTACCAAAACAGGAGTTTAAACTTTCGGAAGCCACTAACTTTAATGATGGTGTTTGAAAATCAATTGTGATATTACTATAACTTGTTGAACTATTAATTTGATCTCCCTCACATCCCCACAAAACATTAAAAGATGTTCGATTTAAAACATCCGAACAGCTTGTTCCGGAAAACGTTTCTACAATTGAAATCGATTCGTTTTGATCTAAAAAGTGATCATTATTTCCAATAGAACTAAAATCGGCACCAGACAATATAATTGTATCCCCACTGATGGTGCCGATGTTGCTCCCCAAGACTGTTAAATTCCCCGTATTTTGTACATCTGTTAAATAAATCCTATCCGTTTTACCATTTCCCCCATTAATAATATTGATTGTTCTAGAAGAAGATGTCCCACTTACTATCGTTTGATTTTTTGGTGTCACACTTAATATACTCAAAACAGGATAAAGTATGTTATAACTATCACTTTGTGTCGATAATGTATCCTCATTACAAAAAAGATCTATCCCATTTCTAAAAATACCTCCTGAATTCTGAAATGCAATTGCATCTTGATTAGCAGTATAAGCTATTGAAAACTGAACACTATCCCCTACATTAATATCATTTACAGAAAAGATCAATGCTGTATCACTCGTCACATTAAACTCTTGAACATTTAAACTCGTCTGTTCTACTACTGAACTTGCTACATAAGCGATCCCTTGAGGCAACTTTATTTTTAAGTTTACGCCTGTTAAGCTTGCTGCTCCGTCATTAATATATTTTACTTGAAAAACACTTGATGATTGACAAACCGTCAATTCTGATTCTGGTGTTAAATTAAACTGAGCTTGAGTAACTAAATAACTTAGTAATAAAAGTAGTGTGTAGTATATTCTCTTCATATTCTTGGGGTTTGCTCCTAAAAGAGAAATAATCACACCAAACAAAAACAACAACTGATTTACAGGTAGTTACAAAAAAAACAGTAAAATTGTTGGTTCATTTTGGGAATGATTTTACAAATTATGGAAAATATTCAACCATATCATCACCAATAAATCCTCTATTTTTTCATAAAAAAAGCCCATAAACATAAAGTTCATGGGCTTCAATAGTTCTATTACAACTGGTTTTATCCTGTTACTTCATCATACAATGTTTTAAAATCAGAATTATCATCCAATAAACAGTCATCTCTTTTTTCATAGAAGAACTGGTGTCCTAAACTAATTGTTTCTTTTGCTCCTACAGGGTCAATTGGTTGTTGAAACTTCGTATATTCAATCAAAGCAAATTTTAAATATGCTTGTTGACTTTCCGTCATGTCACCAAACTCAATATCCGTTCCTATCTTTTTAATTAATTCAAAAGCATCAGCAACTACTTTTTTCCCCTCTGTCTTATTTTTAGATAAAATATAATTTAATCCTTGAATTAACTTAGCTCCATGATCATCTGGATCAAATGTGATAATTTTTTTCATTAAAGAAGCGGTTTTTTTAGCACTTTTTTCTGTACCATCCAACGCATAGTTTTCAATTTCTTCCAATAAAATAAACTTTAACTTTTCAATAAACTCCTCTGCATCTTCCTTATATTCGTATGACTTATCTTTCTTTCTATACTTCCCTAAATAAGACAATGAGTTTTTAAACGCTTTAGGATAATCATCCTTAAACTTATGGTCTCTACTCATTTCATAATAAGACATCGATGCATATAAATAAGGTAAAGGCTCTTTTTTAGTCTTTTCATTGACCATTAATTTCTCACATTTAAATAAGCATTTCTCATATTTTTCATCAGCGATTAAAGCCAATAAATCCATATAGTCTTGTGCTATGAGTTTTTGCGAAAAAAAGAATATCGAAAGTACTATCAGTATGTTTTTCATAATCAAAAAGTTTTGTTTTTAGACAATTTTCCAAAAGTCGTGCCTAAAATACAAAAATGTAAGTTCATTAACATGAATTTAACTTAAAAATTAATTTATTTTGACTTACACATGGATAATTACATATAATAATCTATTTTTGTTAGGTTGACTTTAGTTTATCCCTCCTAAAAAGGCAACTTTTTTATACAAACACCGTCTTTTTGAACGGAAATAATTTTTTTAAACTAAAAAATGAACAAAATATACCTTATAGGATTGTCTCTAATGCTATTTACTAATGTTTGGGGACAATGTACTTTAAACCTTATTTCATCTGTTGATTCTCTTCTTTGTGGAGAATGTGTAACTTTAAGTGCTTTTGGTTCAATGGATGGTAACGTAGCATTCCAAGAAGACTTTAATAGTGGTTCCCCTACAGGCTGGCAGTTTACTCAAAGTGTAACGATAGCCAACAATACCTGTGGTGTTCCTGCGCCTGATGGTTCTGATTTTATGTGGATGGGAGACCAAGCTATAAACCCTAGAGATATGACTACTGTTTCACTAGATTTATCTCCAGGTGGTGTAATTTGTTTTGAAATGCGATTTGCTGTTCAAGGTGATGCATCTCCATGTGAAGGTCCTGATGAAAGTGATGAAGGAGTTGCGCTACAATATTCTATTGACAATGGAGCAACTTGGATAGACATTCAATATTGGGATCCCAATGGAGGAAATGACCCTAATTTAACGGCATGGAACCAATACTGCGTTAACATCCCTCCTGGAGCAATGACCAACAACACTTTAATCCAATGGCACCAAGATGATGTTTCTGGAGCTGAATATGATCACTGGGGTATTGACAATGTTCAAATTACATTAAATGATCCAACCTCTCAAATCAGTTGGTCGCATGATAACTACAATTACCCACAAGGATCTAGTGGAGGAGCCAATCCTACTCCTGTTTGTTTAACAACAGAAACAACATTTACTGCACAAATAACTAACGGTACAAATACCTGTACCGAGACGATAACTGTACCAGTAAAAATTCCTGTATTACAAGTTTATGCCGGAACAGATACAACCATTTGCGCTGGAGATTGCATCACTTTAGATAGTGAAGCTGGAGTCATTGTTAATCATGGAGGAATTAAGCATTATGCGAATAACCAAGCTGAAGATGCTTCTGGTTTCCTTGGTATTACGGCTGAAACGAATATTAATGTTCAAAACATTAACCAACAAACCTTAACAAATGGTACAATTGCAAGTGTCTGTGTAGATGCTTTTCAAGCTAATGGGACTTTTCTTTCTCCACTTGATGAAGATGAGTTTACAGTAACACTAACAACTCCTGATGGTTGTTCAATTGAACTAGTTCCTACTGGTGTTGCTAGTGGCCCATATGGTCAAGTTTGCTTTGTTCCTGCTGGAGGAGGAAACATTAATGGCGGTGGTTTTCCTGCAGCTGGAAACTGGAATCCAAACGAACCTTTCTCTAATCTAAATGGTTGCAGTACTAATGGTACTTGGAAACTTACCTTTGAATCTACAAGTGTTACTCTTGGAGCTTCTGCTGAATTATCTGGTTGGAGCATCACCTTTAACGATATTGACAGCTTAGATTCAGGTATCTACACTTGGGCACCAACGACAAACATGAACAATCCCAATTCTGAAACACCAGAAGTTTGTCCAACAGCCACAACAACTTATACTTTAACTGTAGTAGATTCCAATGCATGTGTTGCACCTATATCTGATGATGTAACCATAACAATAGATAATGCTTGTTGTAATTTTGACATTGCAGCTGTTACTACAGCCCCAACATGTGGAAACAATGATGGTAACATAGACCTAACCATCACCAATGGTTCTGGAAACTATACTTTTGATTGGGGAGCCAATGGGACCACAGAAGACTTAACAATGATAGGGCAAGGAAGTTATACTTGTTCAATTACCGATGTAACAGCTGGATGTAGCAAGGATACCACCTTTGATTTTAGCTCCAATGCTTTTTCTTACACTCTGAATACAACAACTCCTTCATGTGGAGGAGCTGATGGAGCAATCGAATTTGTTGTAACTGGCACAACGCCTCCATATACTTATAGTATTGACAATGGAGCTAACTTTGTGAACACTCCTAACTTTACTACATTAGCAGAAGGTACATACAACTTATCTGTACAAGATGTCAATGGATGTCAAAAAGATACCACTATTGAATTAATGGCTCCATCTTTTGATTATTCATTAACGCTAACTGATCCAAATTGTGGAGGTAGTGATGGTGCCATCGTTTTTTCAACTACAGGAGGACAAGCTCCTTTTGGTTTTAGTATCGATAATGGTGTTAACAATTCATTAGACTCAAATTTTGTAGGATTAAGTGCTGGAACTTATAATTTATTAATCGCTGACGCTACAGGATGTTTAAGAGATTCTACTGTGACATTAAATGATGTTGGTTCAGTAGGAGGAACAGTAAACTCTGTAGATTTGATTTGTAACGGTGATAATAGTGGAAGAATTGTACTTTCTGCAGTGGGGGGAACATCTCCATTTACCTATGACATTGGAAATGGTCCTCAAAATTCAGCTGTATTTAACAATATTGCTGCCGATACATATAATGCTACAATAACTGATGCAGCAGGCTGTACTTTTGATACAACAATAACATTACAAGAACCTCCTGCCATGGTTATTTCATTAAACATCAGTGACCCTACGTGTTATAACACTTGTGATGGAGCTGTTGAAGCAAGTGTAACTGGTGGAACAATATCTAATATGCCGACCTACCAATGGTCTGGAGCACTTTCAACCAATACTGGTAATTCTGTTAGTGATGTTTGTTTAAATAATTATACATTAACTGTAATCGATGATAATGCTTGTGAACAGGATACCACATTTAGTTTTGTAGCACCTGTTGATATTGTTTCCGACTTTAGTGCCTCTCCTCAACCTGCTACAATGTTTAACCCTAATATTACTTTGACAGAAGCTTCGTTAAATGGTTCTGTTTTCACTTGGTACGTTGAAGGTGTAGAGGTAGGAACGGGAAGTCCTTATGTTCATGCTTACCCTAGTGATTCTGCAGGTACATATAATACTTGCTTGTTGGTGGAAGATATTATTGGATGTTCTGATTCAATTTGTAAAGATGTGATTATAGATCCTGACTTTATTGTTTTTGTTCCCAATACATTTACACCAAATGGTGATGGCGACAACGACTACTTTGGAGCGAGTGGATTAGGCTTAGACTTAATTGAATATGAACTAGTAATTTTTGACCGTTGGGGAACGCTAATCTGGACTTCTTCAAAAACCTATCCAATGTGGGATGGTACGCATAAAGGGCAGCCTTGTAAATCGGACACTTATATTTGGAATATTAGAACGCTAGACCAAGGTTCTAAAGATGTTGTTAAAATCGGACACGTCAACTTAATGCGCTAAACTTCATCTAATTCATTAAACTAGAAAAGGGAAATCAATTGATTTCCCTTTTTTTATAAATAAAACACTTATTTACGTGTACCTTTTTATTAACTTTGAGTTCTACGTTATAAAACGGATAATCACATGAATGAAATTTTAGAAATAATAAAGCTAGCCATCCCTTCTATTTTAGTCTTTGGAATTGTTTATTTTATGTTGAAACAATTTTTAAACAGAGAGCTTAGTATCAACAGCCAACAATTAAAGCTGCAACAAGAAGAATTTAAACTACAAGCTAAAAAAGATTTTATTCCTTTAAAAAATCAAGCTTATGAGCGTTCTATTCTATATTTAGAGCGAATTGATCCTAACAACTTAATTATGCGTATTCATAAACCTTATATGAATGCCAATCAATTACACAATAGTTTATTGAATACCATACGAGAAGAATATAACCACAATATGGTTCAACAATTGTATATCTCTAAAAAAAGTTGGGATAAATTGAAGCAAGCCAAGGAAGAAACGGTTAAAATTATCAATATGGCTAAAAGTGAGATGAAAGAAACTTCAACAGGAATAGAATTAAGTGCTGTTATTTTTGAAATCTTAGCTAAACTTGATCAAATTCCTACAGCTACTGCTATTGACTATATGAAGACTGAATTTCAAAAGAGTGTTCGATAATCATCTACCCCATGAAATTAGCTATTGATACACCTAGTTATAATCATTATACCAATACTGCTTTAAACTGTTTGGTTGCTATAGAACGTTCTCATTCAAAGCTAATTGGTAAGACTTTTAAAAAATATAAAAAAGCCGAACTAATTCCCGAGGAAATTACAATTGAGGGTTATCAATTTATTCTCGATGAAGAGTATCAATCTTTGAAAATTGATTTTTCAGAAGTGTTAACTTTCCAAGTGAAAGATTTAGAAAAGGCTGATATTCGTTAAACCTTATTGAGTGTAAAATGCTGCCCAGTTTCAGCAACTAAAGAATAACTTGACCCCTCACCTTTTTCTATATCTAATACTAATTCATCAAGGTTATAAAGCGAAGGTTCAATTGTTGAATCTACATATAATTCTACTCCTCCAAAGGATTCAATACATACTGCGTCTTCTTCTAAATATGCTTTTTCATTAGGCAACAGTATAGGTGATAATGTATTTTTTTCATCTTTTACATAATGTAAAATCAATTCTTTATACTTTTCCTTATAGCTTCTTAAAGTCGAGGTAGCTTTTTCTGTAGCTTTAATTGATAACATATTTTACTTTTTTAGTTAGTTCTTTAAAAAACAAACTTTTCTATTCATAATAAAATGAAGCACCTACGCTAATAAAATTCCTTACCTAATCATCAACAACCTTATTCTATTAGCATAGGTACAAATCATATAGTTTTAATCGCCTCTAATCAATTCTCACCCATATTTATTGATATGATTTCTGCTCGCTTCATATTACTTTTAATTGCACGAGTTAATCTTTTTAACAATAGTCTATAATCTTAGTATAAAGGTATTTATAAGTTGTTTTAGTATGATTGAACATATCTATTAATAAATTGAACATATCTATTTTTTTTGCTTACATATTTTTTGTATCATTGATATATGGACGCATTATTAAGGCAACATCTTTCCAATCGTAAACTGTCAACACTTGTTGAAAACAGAACGATTTATAATGCCCAGTATGCTGAGTTAAATATTTTTGAAACTTTCGAATATGCTGAAAAAGTCAACTTAAAGTTTAATTATCCCATTATAGCAAGTATGCTAACTGGAAAAAAGATTATGCATACTGCCGATAAGCCTTTTGAATTTTTACCTGGAGAATCGCTCATCATGCCAGAAAATAATGAGTTGATTATTGATTTTCCTGATGCCGAATTGAATGCTCCGACCCAATGTTTAGCCCTTGGAATAGATACACATAAGATCGAAGAAATTGTACACTATTTTAATAAACGTGTTGAAATTGAACATGAAAATAATGGTTGGGAATTAGATCAAAGTACCTCACCTTTAATCAATAGCATGGCTGTGAATCAAGTACTCCATCGATTGATACATACATTTACTTCAAATGATAAATCTAAGGATATATTGATCGACTTAACGATTCAAGAGTTAATTGTTAGGCTCTTACAAACTAAGGCCAAAACTGTGATTCTAAACGATCTAAATGCTTCTTTTGAAGATACAAGAATTGGAAATACAATCCAATACATCAAAAAGAATTTTACGAACAAAGATATTACCGTCGAAACGCTTGCTGAAAAAGCGTGTATGAGTGTTTCTAATTTTCATAAAAAGTTCAAAAACACCTTAGGAATATCACCTATAGACTATCTCAACTCTGAGAAAATTAAATTCTCCAAAAAACTATTAATGGAAAATAAAGGAGATACTTTATCAGAAATAGCCTTTAAAACAGGATATAATAGTGTCAGTTATTTTATCCGAAAATTTAAAGAGCATGAGTTGATGACTCCTAAACAGTACATCAAATTATTTAACCCTAAACAAAAATAAGGTTATAAATTTTGATAAAGATTTACCAATTGCTCTGTTAATGCTCTTGGGTTGAAACGTTGCACATATTCATAGCCTTTTTCTTTCATTAAAACTTGTTGATTCGTATTCATTAACAAATCATCTATCGTATTCCCCAATAATTCAAAGTTATTGGTATCTAAGTATAAACTATGTTCGCCACCAGCTTCTGGAAAACATCCTCCTGCTGTAGTAATAACAGGTACTTTAGAATATAAAGCTTCTATAATTGGTATTCCAAAACCTTCAAAAACAGAAGGGTAAACAAACACTGATGCCATTTGATAGATTGACGGAAGCTCATGAATAGCAACATTTTCTAAAAAAATAAAACGTTTGCTATCTACCTTTAATTTGTCCATTTGAACTTTTAAAAAGTTCATATACTTTGTCTTTCTGCCTACCACTACAATCGGCAAATCATTTTTCATAGTGGGAACAGCTTGTAAAATTGCATTTAAATTTTTTCTTGTTTCAATTGTTCCTACATTCAAAATATAATTATCTGGCAAGTTAAACTTACGTTTTACCTTTAGTTTAAAATCATTTGAATATTGCTCTTTAAAATTTTGATGACAGGTTTGATAAATGACCTCTATCTTCGATGAATCTACTTTATAAAAATCAATAATATCTTGTTTTGTTTGTTGACTGATAGCAATTACCTTATCAGCATTTTGTGCAGCATATTTAAACTTTGTATTGTAAACATTTCGATCTATTTTTTTATACGTATTCGGAAAACGCTTAAAAATTAAATCATGAATTGTTACTAGATGCTTTACATTACTTTTTTTCTTTCTTCTTGGTATCTCATTGCTTAATCCGTGAAAGATATCTATACCATCTTTAACTAAAAACTTCTCTAAATCAACAGAACGCCAAATACCTTTAAACGTTTTATGTAAAGGTGATTCTGGAAAATGTGGATAAACATTATCATACTGCTCAACGAACTTAAACCTGGGATTATTCCCAATTTTTGGAGCATACAAATGATACTCAAAATCGGGATAATAAGTCAATAAGTTTTGGATTAAATCTCTACTATAGTTTCCCAACCCAGTATAGTTGTGGTAAGCTCTTTTGGCGTCAAAACCTATTTTCATTTTATCTTGTTGTTACAATCAATTTTCTGGCGTTAATTGATATGATTCTCGACAAAAATAACAAACCTAACAACAATATTCAAATGCTTTTGTGACAGTAAACCTGAGTTGAAAATGCTATAAGCATAAAATATAGTATATTTGTGTGAATTTTAGTGAAGCGTAGATAACATGGAAAATAACGAAGTCATAACCAAAAAGGCACCCAACCTATTAAAAAAATATACCAAAAGACTAAGAACTGATGTTTGGAGAGCTCATGAAGCTTATAACTTGTTTGAAGACGGGGACAAAATAATGGTTTGTATGTCAGGAGGTAAGGACAGTTATACCATGTTAGATATCTTGATTCATTTTCAGAAATACTCAGATGTAAAATTTAATATAGTTGCTGTAAACTTAGATCAAAAACAACCTAATTTCCCAGAGCACATCTTACCTGAATACCTTTCTGGATTAGGGATCGAATATAAAATCGTAGAACAAGATACTTACAGTGTAGTAAAAGAAGTGCTTGAGGAGGGCAAAACGACGTGTAGTCTTTGTTCAAGATTAAGAAGAGGTGCTTTATATGAAACGGCTAAAGAGCTGGGATGTAATAAAATTGCTTTAGGACACCATAGAGAAGATATTTTAGAAACATTTTTCCTCAACTTGTTTTTTGCAGGAAAACTTGAAGCCATGCCTCCAAAGTTTATTACCAACGATAAAGAATTACAAGTAATACGACCATTGGCATTCTGTAAAGAAGAAGAAATTATTATTTATGCACAAGAGAAAGACTTTCCAATTATTCCTTGTGATTTATGTGGTAGCCAGCCCAATATGCAACGTCAACTGACCAAACAATTGTTAAATAACTGGGAGAAAAAATTCCCCAATCGAAAAGCAATTATGTTTAACGCACTGAAGAACGTATCCCCTACTCACCTTTTGGATAGAGCGATCTATAACTTTCAAGATTTAGAATCTCTTATTATGGATGGGAAAGAGATTGAGGGAGAAGATATTGAAAAATATATCTAATACTCATTTTGGATTGAAATTTGATTTATTGAATAAAAAAAACGATTAACATGTTGAAATATATCATTGCGCTATTGTCAATTAGTTTAACCCTACAAACAATTGCACAAAATAAAAAAATCACCAATAAAGACATTTGGGCTTCCCGTACATTTTCTGCTAAAAATGTTTATGGAATCAATTCGATGAATGATGGGGTACATTTTACAACGCTGGATTACGACCAAAAAGGCTCAATGATTCAAAAAGCGAGGTACAACTCACCTACTCAAAAAGAAACCATTATCTCTGATGCTATTTTTGAAAAAAATGGAATCAAAGGGGTTAGTATAGAAGATTATCAGTTTAACCCGTCAGAATCTAAAATTTTAATTGCTACAGAAAGTGAAAAGATCTATCGCCACTCAAGAAAGTACAATTATTATATTTACGATCTTGCTACCAAAAATTTACAACCACTTACCGACTTTTCTAAAGGAAAACAAAGTTTAGCTGAATTTTCTCCTACTGAAGATAAAGTAGCTTTTACAAGAAAAAATAATTTATTCTTTGTTGATTTTACTACAGGAAAAGAAACTCAAATTACTACTGATGGAAAATATAATGAAATCATTAACGGTGGGACTGACTGGGTTTACGAAGAAGAATTTGGTTTTGACAAAGGTTTTGAGTGGTCTCCAGATGGGAGTAAAATTGCTTATTACCGATTTGATGAAAGTGAAGTAAAAGAATTTCAAATGGAGATTTATGGTACATTGTATCCAGAACATCAAAGATTTAAATACCCTAAAGCTGGAGAAGCCAATTCTCTAGTAACTGTTCATGTATATGAAATCAACCAAAATAGAACAACAGGTTTTTACAATGGCAGTGAAACTGATATTTATATTCCTAGAATCAAATGGGCAAATGCCAACACATTGAGTGTACAGAAACTGAACCGTTTACAAAACGAATTGGAGATCTGGATGGGTACTTTTTTACCAGATCGTCCTAACAATAAAAGTGTAGAGACTAAAGTTGTTTACGCTGAAGTATCTAAAACCTATATTGATATTCATGATAACATAACATTCTTAAAAGATGGAAAATCATTTTTATGGACCAGTGAAAAAGACGGTTTTAATCACATTTATAAAGTAGACTATACTTCTGGAAAAGAAGAACAAATTACTTCTGGAGAATGGGAAGTTACCACTGTTTATGGAATCAATGAAAAAACAAATAATATCTACTTTCAAGCTGCTCATAAAACTCCAATGCAAAGAGAAGTTTATAGTATAGACCTCAAAAGCAAAAAAGAAAATATTTTATCCAAAAAAGATGGTGTCAACTATGCTAATTTTAGTAATACTTTCGATTATTATTTCTTACACCACTCTGATGCTAACACGCCATTTACCGTAACAGTTCAAAGTACCCACCTTAAACACGCTCCAATTGTATTAGAGGATAATAGAATGTTAAAAGCAACTTTGGCAACTTACGATATTAGCCCCAAAACGTTTTTTACGGTAAAGAATAATGACGGAACAGCATTAAATGCTTGGATGATTAAACCTTCAGACTTTGATGAGAAAAAAACTTACCCACTTTTAATGTTTGTGTATGGTGGACCTGGAATCAATACCGTGAATGATAAATGGGAATATGGAAATTACTTTTGGTTCCAATCTTTAGCTCAGCAAGGATATGTCGTTGTTTCTGTAGACGCCAGAGGAACAGGATATAGAGGTAGGGAATTTAAACACAGTACTTACTTACAATTAGGGAAGTTTGAAACTGAAGATCAAATAGCGGCAGCTAAAAAATTAGGAGCAATGCCATATATTGATCAAAATAGAATTGGAATTTTTGGATGGAGTTACGGAGGCTACATGTCTTCATTATGTATCTCTAAAGGAGCAGATGTCTTTAAGTCAGCAATTGCAGTTGCCCCTGTAACCAACTGGAGGTATTACGACAATATTTATACAGAACGTTTTATGCGTACTCCTCAAGAAAACGGGAAAAACTACGACAGTAACTCCCCTATTAACCATGTGGATAAAATTAAAGGGAACTATTTATTAATACACGGATCTGCCGACGACAATGTTCACTTCCAAAACGCAATGGAAATGGCTAATACTTTAGTTGAAAAAAATATTCCTTTTGACTTTATGGCTTATCCTAATAAAGATCATGGAATTTATGGTGGTTTAACTCGTTTGCACTTGTATAACAAAATGACTCAATTTATCCTTAATAAACTCTAACCATGAAGCAGGTCTTTTTGATACTTATATCAACAAGTTTATTAATCGCATGTGCCTCCAAAAAAGAATCATCAACTAATCAAGGCGAAACAGTTGAAGTTGTCAATACTGAAAATGACGACTATGAGTTTAAAAACGTCAGTACTAGCGATTCTCTATTTGCTTCTATAGAACGTTCTCCTTGTTTTGGCCAATGCCCTGTATATTCGATGCAAATCTACAATAGTGGTTGGGTTAACTATAAAGGGAAGAATTTTGTACAGAGAACTGGAGAATTTACCCTTCAACTGAGTAGCTCACAAATGCTAGCGTTTGTCAACAAAGCAAAAGCTATTCAATACCTAGAAATGGACGATTCTTATGACAACCCGAGTGTAACAGATGTAGCTAGTGCTACCACCTCCATTGTGCTCAATGGAACTCGCAAAAAAGTATATCGTAGATTTGGTTTTCCTAAAGAACTTATCGAATTCGAACAACTATTTGATGACTTGTTAAATTCTGACCAGTGGAAAGAGGTAATCAATGAAAAGGATAAAAAGTTTTAATGACACTTTCATTCGTTAAACAATCTTAATTTTTCCTTGCTTCTTTGAAAACTTTTAAATAGTCTTTGTACCTTTAAGAAAAACAATGGTTATGAGTGAAGAACAATCAAAAGAGGAGTTTATTAATCCCATTGATGATGATCATATTACAGAAACCCCTAATACACTAACTTATGGTCACCATAGGGGCAGTCTTCCTATAATACCGACAAAAGAAGGGGACATTAAATCTAAAGCCCTCAGTGCAATGGAGCATCAAACTGATATACAATTGCTCCAGATAAAAGAACAAATGGCTTTATTAGCTGAACAAGCACAAAAAATTCAAAAACGAGTCGATATTTCACAACAAATATATAGTGCCAAAGTCCGTTTTGAACCACTCATTAACCATGTATATCATTTGTATAATAATGGAGATGAAAGCTTATTAGTGATGGTCGGCCCAAATGATTGGGGTAAAAAAGGTTGTCCTTATGAATTTGTCGCTTCAGTTCGTTTATTAGCTGATCATACCTGGGATGTTATGGATGGTTAGATAATTAGATGATGGGATAATGAGATAATTAGCTGATGAGATAATGAGGTAATTAGATGATAAATACACAGACTAAAACTGATAAAGACGTCTTATACAACAATTAATCAATGGATGTAAACCTTTTAAAGAGATACGAAACAGAGCTTCATAAAGCTCAAGATCAAATCAAAGTTGTTAAAAATAAAATCAACAGCATTGTCCTTGCCCGAGTTTTAGTCTTTATAGGCACTATTTTAGGATGTTATTTCTTAAGTAACCATACACCTATCGTTATCCTTCTGGCTATTACAGGTAGTTTAGTATTTGTCTATTTGGTACAAGTACACGCTAACCTCAGCAGAAAAAAACAATATTTTGTTAACAAAGAGAAATTAAATCAAACAGAAATTAATGTACTAAATGGACAATACAATGACTTACCTAATGGTAAAGAGTTCCTAAATCCAAAACATGAATACAGTTACGATATTGACCTTTTTGGTGACGGTACTTTTTTCCAATACTTTAACCGTACAAGCACAGATGGAGGAAAATTAGCATTAGCAAACTTATTACAAGAAAATGCTACTCAAAATATCATCGAAAAACAGCATGCCATCCAAGAGCTAACGCCAGATTTAGAATGGCGACAACATTTTCTAGCAACTTCTTCTGCTATTGATAATGACTACGCCTCCCAAGATGTCATTGACTGGATCAGTACTTATCAAAGTTATATACCAAAAGCATTTATTCCTGTTTTAAAGTTATTTCCATTTGCTTCCATAATCATTATTCTATTGCTTTCTGTAAACATTATTCCAACAACGTTATTTATTGTTTGGTTTTCCATTGGTATGTTTATTACAGGAAGATATATTAGTAAAACAAACGAAGTTTACCAACAAGCCAATAAAGTGGTTGATACCATTAACGAATATGCAGAGCTCCTTGAAGTTATTGAATCCAAAGACTTTCAAGCTTCTATCAATTCAACTAAAAAAGAAGCGATTAAAACCAATACAACTCCTGCTTCAACAGTCTTAAAAAAGCTAGGAACTATTCTCAATCGCTTAAACAGTAGAAACAATTTGATCGTTGGAATACTAGGAAACTCATTATTTTTATGGGAACTAAACGCAGTTGCTCAACTCGAAAAATGGATTGAACAACACCAAAACACTGTAGCCAATTGGTTTGATACTATTTATTACTTTGATGCTCAACTCTCGTGTGCGAATTACAGTTTTAATCATCCGAATCATACTTACCCCCAATTAACCAAAGAGGCCATTATCCTCAAAGCCGCAGCCGTTGGCCATCCACTGATTAACACTAACAAACGGGTTAACAATAATGTAACCATTCGAGATAATAACTTTATTATTGTAACTGGTGCCAATATGGCTGGAAAGAGTACATTTTTAAGAACCATCTCCTTAAACATAATATTAGCTAATGCAGGTATGCCTGTATGCGCAAACCATTTTGAATATCGACCTATACAATTGATTACAAGCATGAGAACTTCTGATTCTTTAAAAGATGAAGAATCTTATTTCTTCTCTGAGCTAAAACGTTTAAAATTTATTGTTGAAAAGATAAAAACAGCGACCTACTTTATTATTTTGGATGAAATTCTTAAAGGAACCAATAGCAAAGACAAAGAAATTGGCTCAAAAAAGTTTGTTCAAAAATTAGTCTCTTCTGGGTCTACTGGGATTATTGCGACTCATGATTTGGCATTATGTACTATTTCAGACGAATACCCTCAAGTTATTAATCATTATTTTGACGCAGAAATTATAAATGACGAATTATCATTTGATTACAAAATGAAAAATGGTGTTTGTCAAAACATGAATGCTTCTTTTTTACTAAAGAAAATGGAAATTGTGTAAGGATATATCAACTTATACAACTATTCTTTAAAACCCAAACTTATGAATAAAATTATTGCTGCGATCACTTTATTAGCCACTTTTACAACAATAACATACTCACAAGCTCCTGTAGATGGTTTTAATAAAGGAAAGGGTAACGCCACAATAGTTGGAGCATTCTCCAATGAAAATTACACGAAATATTATGCTGCAAATGGTTTAAGGAACTTAAAAAGAGGAACCCAAGCCTATAGCTTTTTTGGTGTTGTAGGGGTCTCAGATAGATTTGATGTTCAAATGAGTTTACCATTTGTAGTGTCAGGCCCTGAACAAAGCTTACAAGACCTTTCCATCTATATGAAGTATGCTCTACTGAGTAAAGGGAAAACAAAGCTATTGGGAGCTTTAGGACAAGCTACTCCTTTAACAAATTATCAAACAGAGGGGCTTTATGCACTAGGACAACAAGCAAGTGTCTTAGATACTCGACTAATCCTTCAACAAGACTTAGGAAATGGTCTTTTTGTAATGGCTCAAAGCGGCTATAGCAAACGTTCTTACCCTACTCCATCTTCTGTCCCTTTTTCTGCAAAAATTGGATACGCTTCTAGTAAAATATATGCTGACTTATGGCTAGATTATCAACATGCTTTTGGAGGAAGTGATTATGCAGATGGACAAGGTTTAGCTTTTACAACATTAGGAGTTGGGTATACCAGAATTGGAGGTCAACTCTATAAACCATTCAATCAGCATCTTGGCTTATCTGTTGGAGGTAGTTATGTTTTAGCAGGCAGAAATGTAGGTAAAGCTATGGTTCTTTCAGCTGCTTTGATCTATAACCTTTAAATAAACTTTTTGGATCTTAAGTTATAGGCAATTAAGGCTCGATTTTTGTTGAGTAATCGTTCCAAATTGTTTTAATTTTATGAAGATTACAGCTTTAATCACATTACTTACCATTGCGCATGCTTATTGCTCGCAAAACCTTAATGCTTACCTTGATGATAGAGGGTACTTTTATGGTTATTTTAACCAAAGTAAAATAAGACTTGAACATCAACCTATTAACTCTTTCAAAGTTGGATATAATGCGATAGCTTATGAGGACACCCGAGGCAGCCTTTTTTACTTTACCAAAGACCAACAAAAAATAGAGGTTGGAACTTTTCCTATTTATTATATTCCAACTGATTACTTATTTGGTTTTCAAGGTACCACTAGCTTAGGTGTAATAGATGGAACTGAAAAAAAAATACTTACCCACAATGTCGGAAAATATATCATCACAGACAGCTTAATTGTTTATAATGACAACATCAAAAAAGGATTTTATGTTTATTATAATGGGGCTAGTGCTCAACTAGAGAATAATATTATTGAAAGTGAAGTCACCAACTTTAAAGCAAAAGAAAATACAGTTGCTTATTTTAATGCACAAGGATATTTTAAAGTGTTTAACGCCAATGCTACCCTCGAAATAGACAGGCCCTCAAGTCCATATCACTATAGCGTAGGTCGAGATATTGTAGCTTTTACTGATTACGATAACGAAACGTTTAACATTGTTGAAAACGGAGAAGTCTTTCAATTAGAAGAAACCATTCCTCAATCATTTTATTGTGGCGACGGATTGGTAGCATATATTACCAATCAAGATGTATTTAGAATATACAAAGATGGACAGGTACAAGAAATCTGTGCCTATGCCCCATCCTATTATTTCACTATAGACGACCTCATCATTTATGAAAACCTAGGACGTTTTACTGTATATGTAGATGGTCAAAGTTATGAGCTTGAAAACTATCGGGTAGACAACTTTCAAGCTGATGGCCAAGCTATAGCTTATATTGATAATCAAGGTTGGCTGATCTACTTTTTTGATGGTAAAAAAGAAAAAATCACCAATCAAAAGATTAATAACTTCTCCCTCATAGGAAACACCCTTCAATACAGTCTAGGGATCAATCAATTTATGTTATTTGAAAACAAAAGGAATATTCAATAATTTATCCTGTTTCTTTAAACTTTTATCCAATAAAAATGTAAGTACACATAAATAAATATCTTTTTTCGAAATATAATTGTTAAATTTGGAGTACCCTAACCATAAAAATTTTTTAAGATGAGACTATCCCAACTGACTTATTCTAAAAAATGGATTTGTACAAAAGCTGCTCAACATGGCGACAACAAAAAACTGATTTTGTTTTTTGCAGATCGATTAGTTTTAGAAAACGACAAAACTGTTTATAATTCATTAAGAACGTTATATCCTAACGACGATATTATTTCGATATCAACATCAGGACAATTAAACGATACAGAGATTTACGATACGGAATCTGTGGCAATCGTTATTGAATTTGAAAAATCAACCTACAAAATATACTCTAAAGAGCACACTAAAGCTATTTCAAGTCAAGAAATAGGTCAACAGCTTGCCAACCAATTAAAATCAGAGCATTTAAAGCATGCCTTAATTTTTTCTGAAGGAACCCACATCAATGGAAGTGATTTAACCAAAGGTATTAGTCATTTATTTAACCATAAAATGTCTGTCACAGGTGGTATTGCAGGAGATGGAGTACGTTTCGAAAAGACATTAGTTGGATTGAATGACCAACTTTCTTCCAATTTAGTTGTAGCTATCGGTTTATATGGTAATCACCTTAATATAGGTTTTGGTGAAAAAGGTGGTTTTGAAACCTTTGGTCCAATAAAAACAATTACCAAATCACACCGCAATGAGCTGTATGAAATTGACAATCAAAATGCTATTGAGTTGTATAAAAAATACCTTGGTAACCATGCCGAAAACTTAGCAGAATCCTCTTTATATTTCCCTTTGTCTGTAAGAATTGATGAAAAAAAAGATTGTTTTGTTCGAACAATTTTATCCATTGATGAAGCAGAAAAAAAAATGACTTTCGCCGGGGATATCCCTGAAGGAGCGAATTTACGGTTAATGCGCACCAATATTGACAACTTATTGGTCTCTGCAGGAGAGGCTGCTGAAAAAGCAAAATTACCCAATGAACAAAAAAAAGATGAACTGGTATTAATTGTGAGTTGTGTTGGAAGAAAAGTAATTCTTGAGCATAGAGTTGAAGAAGAAATTGAAGAAGTAAAAGAGGCTATTAACAATCCTAATGCTTGTATTACTGGCTTTTACTCTTATGGAGAAATTTCCTCTACCTCCAATTTTAAAGGTTGTGATTTATACAACCAAACGATGACTATTACTACTATTTACGAAGACTAGCCCCACTATGAATTCGAACTATCATAAATTACTAAATAGGCAGATTAAAAAATATCTGAAAGACCCTGATTTGCAGCAAAATAAAGAACTTCAAGACTTTATTAATGCTGTTAATTCATCTTATATCAATAACGACAACTATTTAGAACTCAATAAAAATGCTTTTGATGTAGCCAGTCAAGAGTATGAAGAAATCAACCAAAAATTACAAATTGAAAAACAATTTACACAACAAGCTTTTAAAGAGTTACTAACGGTTTTAAGAAACTCTAGAACACTCTATGAAAAGGAAAAACTAGAAGAAGGCGATTTATTGACCATTACCTCATTGGTTCAACAAGAAATTAAAAACAGAAAACGTACAGAGGAACAATTAAGAAAGGCGAAAAGTGAAGCAGATAAATCCAACCAATCTAAATCGGATTTTTTATCTACAATGTCTCATGAAATTCGTTCACCTCTAAATGTCATCATTGGTATTTCACATCTTTTAAGTGAAGAAAAACACTTAGAAACTCAGCAAAAATACCTTTCTGCGCTAAAAATTAATGCAAACAATCTAAAACTGATTATAGATGATATTTTAGATTTCAGTAAAATTGAATCTGGGAAAATAGAACTCGAAGAAAGTAGTTTTTCAATTGCTCAACTCCTTGGGGAGATCAAAGATGGAAACCTGTTATTAGCACAAGAAAGAGAGAATCAAATTATTCTTTCGCACGACAACAATATTCCAGACCACTTACTAGGTGATAAAGTAAGATTGGGACAAGTGGTAACCAACCTTGTCAGTAATGCTGCTAAATTCACTTCAAAAGGTAAAATATTCATTACCTCCACCCTAGTGGACGAATCTCATTCATATAGTAAAATTAAAATCTCTGTAAAAGATACTGGAATTGGTATACCTGAAGAAAAACAAAAAGCCATTTTTGAAGAATTTAGACAAGCCTCTTCGTTTACTTCTAGAGAATATGGAGGAACTGGACTAGGGTTGGCCATCACAAAGAAACTCTTGGAAATGATGGGTGCTACCATTCAGCTAGAAAGTCAATCTGGTAAAGGAGCGGATTTTTTCTTTATACTTGAAATAGAAAAAGACTTAACTAACCATATCAATAACGAACAGTTAATGGATAAAGGAAGCAGCATTCTTTCTGAAGAACCTGCTAAAATTCTAGTAGTTGAAGATGCTTCTTTCAATTATTTAGTCATTAATGACTTACTCAAAAAAGAGAACATTGAGACTGTACATGCCGAAAATGGACTTATTGCTGTAGAAGAAATCAAAAGAAATGAGCAAGAATATGATCTTATTCTAATGGATGTGCAAATGCCTGTTATGAATGGCTTGGAAGCGACACAAGAAATTAGAAAATTTAACAAAACTCTGCCAATTTTTGCGTTGACAGCCTCTTCTACAACCGAACAAAAAAATAAAGTGTACCATGCTGGCATGAATGATTTCTTAACCAAACCTATAGATCCTAATGAGTTTGTTAAAAAGATAAAAAAGGCATTAGTTAATATCAAAAACAAAAAAATCTCAGTGAATTAATGCACTGAGATTTTAAGGTTATTCTTATCAAATAATGATTACTCTTTAGTTTCTAATTTAGAAAAGAGTTTAAGTTGTTGTTTTAGCTTTTCAATATTAGCTTTTCCATTTTCAATTTTTCCTTGCACACCTTTAAACAACGACTCACTTCCTTTTGAAGCTGAGAAGAATCCTAAGTTATTCTCATAATTAGCAATTTCTTTAGTCAACTCTGTAATACGTTTTCTAATCTTGTCTTTTTCAACTTGAATAGCTTTTACTGGATTAACACTAGACTTTAATGTCTCAAGTTTTGCCTCAAACATGGCTTTTTCTTTCTCTACTTTATCCAATTTTAAACCATCATAGAGTTTATCTAAGGCAGATTTATAAGCTTTGTATACACGATCTTTTTCCTTAAATGGAACGTTTCCTATAGCCAAAAATTCTTTAGAGAAATCCTTTAATTGAGTTAAAGTTGCTTTCGCATCATCTAAGGGTTTAAAAGCTTCTATCTTAGCGATCAACTCTTCTTTCAATTTTAAGTTCCCCTCATTTGAAGCATCCATAGCTTCAAAATGTTTAGCTCTTGCATCAAAAAAGGCATCACATTTACTTCTAAAGGCTTTCCATAACTTTTGTTCACTAGATCTCCCAGCATGTCCAATTTTTTTCCACTCGTTTTGAATCTTTTTAATAGACTCAGCAGTAGCACGCCATTCTGTAGAATCTTTTAATGCATCTAATTGATCTACTAAGCCTTGCTTTAACGCTGCATTCTTAGCAAATACATCATTTCTTCCTTTATAAAATTCCGACTTACGGTCAAAAAAGGAGTTACTCAATGTCCTAAATTCACTCCAAATGGTTTCGTTTTCTTCTTTAGGTACAAAACCAATTTTTTTCCATTGTTCTTGTATTCCTATAATTACCTTAGTTGCAAGCTCCCAATCTTGATGCTTCTCAAATTGCTTTGCTACTTCAGCTTTTAATTCTTCTATCAGTGCTTTTTTCTTTTGTAAATTTTCCTGTTGTACTTCTTTTTGAGCTTCATAATGTGCTTTGATTTTATCATAAATCTTTTGCACATTTGTCCAATACTCTTCTTTTAAATTTTCCCAATGTTCCTTATATGTTGGTCCTATTTCATCCCATTTATTTTGCAAAACACGAACTTGCTTTTCCAACTCTTTAATTTGAGGATGCTCTACCAATTCTTTAACCTGATGAATAACTTGATTTTTAAGTGAATAATTTTTCTTTAAATCATTATCCTGTAATGCTTTGTAGATATTAACATTGTAATTAAAGTCCTCATTAATTTTACTATACTCAGCTTGAAGTTTCTGAAACACTTTCTGCGGGACGTTTCCAATAGTATTCCATTGGTCTCTAATCTCTTTTACTTTCCCAAATAAAGCACCTAGATTTTCCTCTTCTTCAACTAGTTTTTTGAAATCAGCTATGATCTCTTTTTTCAAAACAGCATTTTTTTCTTCTTCAGCCTTAACTGCATCTTTAAATGCTGTTTTACTGTTCTTAAAATCCTGGATTAATTGCAAAATTTCAGCATTCAAAGCCTTATTTTGTTCAAATAGTTCTAGCGCTTCTTTATTCTCTTCATCAATCTCTACCTCCTGTTCTTTTTCTTCACTAAATAGCGCATTAAATGATGCTATTACACTGTTAAACTCCAATTCTAAATCTTGAGAATAAGGAGTCTTGACTAATTCACTTAATTTTTCCTTAATCGAAATCTTATCTGTCATTCTTATAATTACTTATGGTACAAAGTATCAAATTTAATAAAGATGTTTCTTAAAGTTAAATTTATACACTAAAATTTATCTTTTTTATCACTACTCCCTTTATTCTATTATAGATAAGACGAATTTAAGCCTATAATTTAAATAAAAACTCATTTTGTTTTTTGATCATTGCTTCAGGTGTCTGTTTTAACAAAAAGTTTCGAATAGCTACAAAAATTGGATGAGTATAATGCGAGACTTTACCAATTTTCCAACTCATATTTGTCACTTTATTGGCCTTTTGAATACGATGGTTTTGATAATTTAGAAAAGCTGCTTGAATATTTTTTGTTTTCGCTAACTCTTCTGATAATACATAAGCATCTTCTATTGATTGACAAGCTCCCTGGCCCATATTTGGGGTTGTGGCATGAGCGGCATCTCCAATTAAACAAATATTCCCCTGAAACCATTGAGTTAACGGCTTCAAATCCAACATTTCATTCGTCAACAGCTTATCTCCATCGGTTTGGGCGATTATCTTGTTGACAACCGGATGAAAATTTTGAAATAAAACCAATAACTCTTTTATCGTTATCGTCTCTCGTTGCTTACTATCTTTTAATGCGTACCAATAGACTTTATCTGTTGCAATTTGAACAAATCCAAATCGTTTTCCATCCGCCCATATTTCATGTAATTGGTGAGTATATTCCTTAGGCAATTCTATATTTGCAATTCCTCTCCAACAAATTTGATGTGCATTTCTTATCTCATTTTTGCTCCCAATGCTTTGACGAACTTCTGAATGAATACCATCTGCTCCTATTAATACGCTTGCTTTAATTTGAGTTCCATCATGAAACTTGACAATAGTAAACGCTGCTTGTTTTTCAATAGCTGCTACTTTTTTTCCTAAATGTAATTTTTCAGTAGGAACTTGCTTGAGTAAGACCTGCTGTAAAGTACTTCTATGAATCGCATAACTCTCGATTTTATGTTCAGAATAAGTATTTGCTCCCATAGAAGAGAGTATATTCATTTTTCCATCAACAATATTTAAGGCATGGTATTCCCTCCCTTTTGCTGCAATTTCTGATGTTAACCCCAACTTTTGATATACCTGCATTGCATTATTTGCCAACATGATTCCCGCTCCTAAATCTTTAACGGTATCAAAAGCTTCATAAATTTCAAATGCGATACCTTTTTTTTGAAGGGCAATACCTAATGTTAGCCCCGCTATTCCAGCTCCTATAATTGTTACTTTTTCCATCTTACTTTGTATATGCTTGTTTTACCATTTGCCTGACCACTAACGCATGAAATGGGCGAATTAAAAAGAAATAAATATGTCCTAACCGATTATTGTAAGTTACCAATGTTGTGACCTTAATATTGTAGTCTAAAATTGGATGCTTTGCTATAACTGCCCTAAAATTTAAATGCTTATCATCAGCTCCTAATACCATGAAATCTGGTTCGAGTTGATAGATTTTGAAAAAATGAATATATCCTCCCTCTTCTAACGACTCGTTAAAATCTTTTGGGGGATCGGTTTTTAGCCCTATAAATCGTACTAGAAAATTCCGAAGATTAAATAACCATTCGACCCATTTAGGGGAGGTATTAAAAATTTTTAATCCAACCTCTTCTATTGTATCCTGATGATTAGTTGTTGAAAAAGTATCATAAAAATCAATACCATCCAGTAGCTCTAATAGCTTTTCTGAAAGTTCTATTTTTTCTTTCTTAACCATACTCAAATATTTTAGTACAAATATACTAATATTTTTCAACTTAGTACAGTTATACTATTTTTTAATATCTTTGAAAGATGAATAAGACCAAAAGAAAAATATTGGATGCAGCATTAAAACTTTTCAATGAACAAGGTATAGCCAATGTATCACAGCATACAATTGCCAAACATTTAGGAATCAGCCCTGGTAATTTAACTTACCACTACCCTAAAAAAGCGGCTATCGAAGAAGCTTTATATTTTGAATTAGTAGGATTAATGGATGATGCTTTTGATCTTTTTTCTTCTCAAAAAACAGCTGTACAATCCCTAATTAAAAGTTCAGAAACGCTGTTTGAACACATGTATCATTACCGTTTCTTTTTCTTTGATATTGTTCATATTTTTAGGACAAACAACATTATAAAGGAGCATTATACACAATTACAAGCCAACCGTAAAGTACAATTCAAAGAAATAATACAACAACTTTCCACCAAAGGAATTCTTCGTCAAGAAGAATTACCCAATGAATACGAAAAACTTTATGAACGCATTCAATTAACGTTTGATTTTTACCTCGCCTATAGTGGGATCACAAGAAACAAAATCAACAAAGAATTAATAAATGAACAAAGTACATCATTTATTTATACGCTTTATCCCTACCTAACTGATAAAGGAAAACTTACTGCTATTTTTTAGCTTCAATATGCTCCATAGCATGTTCTGCTATGGCTGTTATCGATAAAGATGGGTTAACTCCTGGGTTAGCTGATATCATTGATCCATCTATGATATACATGTTGTGATAATTAAAAACCTCGTTGTATTGATTAATCACTCCCTCTTTTTCTGTTTTTCCCATTACAGCACCTCCAAGTATATGAGCTGTAGATGGAATTCCTGCTAATGTTTCTAAAGCAAAAGAGGTTGGTTTACCATTAACTATTTTACTATATCGTTTAGCCAATTCAACCGACTCTGGGATATTTGGAGTTGGCTTTTGTCCTTTGCTTACCGAAGTTTTTAGTCCTCCAAAAATTCCACTGTCAAATTTCAAAGTACTATCCAGGGTTTGCATAAAAAGCAATACAGAAGTTTGTTTCGACCAACTACTTAACCAATATACTCGAATATAAGAAAAAGGAGCTTTAATCAGTTTCAGCGCTATTTTACCCAATCTAACAAAGGTATTCTTACCAGTAACTAGCGGTAAATGTAACAACCGCCAAAACCCAGAACCCTCAGCATATCGTACAATTTCTAAATGACTATTTTCGTCTGTATGCAACAGACTTCCTATTGCTACTCCTTTTGAAAAGTTTTGTTGCTTATTTAATGACGAAACACTAATTAACGTTTCATTATTTGTTCGAATATTATCTCCTAAAGTCTTTGAAAACAAAGGAAGAGACTGCTTCTTTAACTTTAAAGCAAGTTTGATTGTTCCTAAAACACCTCCTGAAAAAACAACCCCTTTGGTTGTATATTCACGCTTTTTCTTCAACCATTTGGTACTAGACTTAGTTTGAACAATGTAACCATCTTTACCATTTTTATCTAGGATAGGCTTTACGTCAATAACTTCAGACTCTGCAATAATCTTTACGCCTAATTTTTGAGCTAAGTATAAATAATTTTTATCCAATGTATTTTTGGCATTATTCCTACAACCTGTCATGCAGCCTCCACAAAAATTGCAGCCTGTTCTATCCGGCCCCTCACCATTAAAATAAGGGTCTTTTACTGTTTTGCTTTCTTCTCCAAAATAAACTGCTACATTTGGTCGCTCAAAATCTTGGGGTCTACCAATTTGTTGTGCCAATTCTTCTAAACCTTTATCCCCATCAAAAAGCTTAGGGTTTTGAGACGCCCCTAACATTGTTAAAGCTTTTTGATAATAAGGTTTTAAAACGCTCTCCCAATCGTTTAAGTCACTCCAAGTTCCCGTTTTATAGAAGTTTGTTTTGGGCACAGGCAATGTATTGGCATACACTAATGAACCTCCACCAACTCCAGCACCAGAAATAACTGCAACATGCCTAAAAATAGACAATTTCATAATTCCAAAGAATCGAAGCCTTGGTAGCCACAACCATTTTCTTAAATTCCAATTGGTTTTTGCAAAATCTTTGCCTTTATACCACTTCCCTTTTTCAATGACTAAGACTCGATATCCTTTTTGCGCTAATCTAAGTGCGCTCACAGAGCCTCCAAAGCCACTTCCTATAACAATATAATCGTAATCCTTTTCTACAGCCATTGAAATCCTAGACTTATTTTCCTACAAGATATTGATTCTTTGGCTGAAAAACAATGGAAACACAACTCCTCCCATGAATACATTAGTATTTTAGAATCTTTTTATTCAAAACAAAATCATTTCCTTCTATTTTCAAAAGATAAACCCCATTTACTAAACTTGTAATATCTAGAAAAAATTCAGTACCACTAGCAAACTGCTGTAAAGGAATATTTTGTCCATTGATCGTATACAATTCAATTGTATAATTACCCAAACTCGAAGGAACATCGATAAAGAGTTTATTTTGAACAGGATTAGGATAAACATGAATTGCTTCCGAATCAAGCTCTTTAATAGTCACTGGTGTACACATTGCTATAGGATCAAAAAAGACTTCTCCTAATGTTGCATCATCCACAACATGAGAGATCACATCTTCTGCATGTTGTAAAGTTGGAGTCTTGGTTAAATCCCAACAATTATTCGTAGCATAAATCGTATTGGGAGTATTATTAAACAATGCATAAGTATCTCCAGAATTTATATTCGCTCTAAAGGTATTCAATCCAGGGTTACTTCCTCCTATATGCGCATCCCCCATATTAACCTTAAACGTTTGTTGAACTGTAATTCCCCATAAATTTCCACTAATAGCATTATCAGTGATTACAGCTAAACTTGATGAATCTCCACTTAAATTAATTCCACTTCCTCCTAAAAAAGGGGCATTTTGAATGTTGTTATCCCAAATATTATTTTGCTCGATTAACGCAAACAAGTTATTTCCTAAAATAGTAATACCATATCGGTTTTCTCCTATTTCATTATCCCTTATAATAACATTACCGACACCACCTGCTAAAGCAGAAAAGGCTATACCTCCTGCCATTTCGTTACTAGAAACTCCCGTGATGGTGTTTCCCTCAATAACTGTTGTATCATTAGCTCCAGAAGGACTTAAATTAATTTGTGGACGATTCGTATTCCCAGAAACGTTGCCATAAAACACATTATTTTTGATTAATGGTGCAACTGTTGCATTCGCTGCAGAAGCAATAGCTGAAACCTCATTATTCTTAAAAGAGTTATTAATGATTTTTGGTTTCCCTGATGACAATTCAATAAACCCACTAGTATTGATATCCGCAGGATTACTTTCGATGGTACTATTCTGAATACCAAACTCTGGTGTTAAGACCTTGATCCCTCCACAATCACTGAGCATTACATTGTCCATAAATACATTTGAATTCCCCTCTAATCGAAAGCCTTTATAGTTTTGACCTTGATTCTCAGCTATTAATTCATTTGCGATTGAATTACCTAGCACATATAATCCAGCGTCTGTTACCGTAACCAAAACATCACTAGCGAACATTACATTTTTACCTATAATAAATACAGAATCACTTGCAGAGATGGTCAAGTCTTCAGTTACCAAATAAGAATTAGTCCCCGTATTTTGAACGATTGTACTATGCAGCACTAAAGAATCCATATTCCAAACTACTCCTGTTCCAGGTGTAGCATACTGTGCTACCAATTGCCCAGTAAGACTTAACATTAAAAAAGTGTAAATCGCTTTCATAACTTTATGATTTTTAATTGCACAAAAATAAAAAAGAGGATAGATCAACTACCCTCTTTTCTAATAAATTCTATCTGATATAAATTATTTTGCTACTTTTTCTTTCGCTAATTTTACAGCATTGTAAACATTTACAATCCCTCCTGTACTCGATAATGTACCAAAAGCTACTTTTTTAGAAGGGTTTCCTGGCAATGGTGTTTCCATTTGACTTACATCCTTAACCGATTCTTTGATAATGTCTTTAATTTCGATCATGGTTAATGAAGGAAAGTATGATTTTAACAATGCTGCCACTCCTGCAACCATTGGAGCTGCCATACTTGTTCCTTGTGTACTTAGATACTCACTTTGAGGAACAGTTGAATAAATTTCTAATCCTGGTGCAAAAACATCTACTGTTTCATCTCCATAATTAGAAAATGAAGCCGCTAATCTTTTCTTATAACGTGTAGAAGCTCCTACTTCTAACCAGTTGGTAAAACGTTCTGATTTTTGCATTGATGGATAAACAGGTCTAGGGTAATTGCTTTCAACATCTGTATCTTTGTTACTGTTACCTGCAGCATGTACCAACAATACTCCTTTACTTTCAGCATAACGAATTGCTTTGATTACCTCAGCATCATTTTCAGAGTAGCCTTTTCCAAAACTCATATTCACCACTTGTGCCCCATTATCAACTGCGTAACGGATTGCTAAGGCAATATCTTTATCTCTTTCATCACCATTTGGCACTGCTCTAACTGACATAATTTTAACATTATCAGCTACTCCATTGTTTCCTTTTCCATTGTTTCTTACCGCAGCAATAATTCCTGAACAATGCGATCCGTGCATAGCATCTGGACCTTCTACATCACTGCTTCCATATTTTGTATCAGAAAAATCAGATGGATTATCACCAATAATATCTCTATCTTCTGTAAAGTCTTTGTTGTAATGATAGTTTACAGCACTGCTAAAATGGTGCATTCCTTGCTCTAAATATGCAGGATCCATCCCCATTGCTTTAAACCCTATCATGGCATTCGCTGCTTTTTCTAACTCTGGATCTTTTGCTGCTTTCTTTAAATCTTTAGTTGTATAATCTTTTCCATAAAGTTTAGTGAATTGCTCATCCATACTTTTTACATATTGTTGCATTTGAGCAATTTGCTTCATTTGCATTGCTGCTCCTTCACGCTCCTTTTCAACAACTGCTTTTACTTCTTTATATTTAGCATAATCAGCTTTATCAGCACTGCTGATGTCTCCCTCTTCTTTTCCTGCAAACTTTTTATCTAATCGTGCATAAATACGTGTAACTTCCAACTGGGCATCATTGGCGTTTTTCCCATTTGGATTACCTAAAAAACTCCAACCATGTACATCATCAATGTATCCATTGTTATCGTCATCAATACCATTATTTGGAATCTCATCTTCATTGGTCCAAATTACTCCTTCTAAATCTTCATGCTCTATATCTACACCTGAATCAATTACCCCAACAATCACTGTTTGGCTTTCCATGCCTTTCAATAACTTCTTGTAAGCTTTTTCTGTTTCCATCCCATACTTCTTACCATTATACCAGTTTAAAGTACCTTTTTCTGGGCCCTGAGCTACTAATGTGTTTCCTACCGAAGCTAAAAACACTCCTGCCAATATTTTTGCTGTAATATTCATTGTATTATATTTTTTTATAGATAAACGCCAAAACTAATTATTTTAATTCAATACCAACTGAAATATCATCCTAAAAATCAGAATTTAGAATTTCTTAACATTATTTCGGAAATAATCCCCAAGATGGCACCCTTAAACCGCTTATCTTCTGAAAAATAATCGATAACTTTGCATCAATTTTCAATACTAGTGCTGTTATGAGACACTTATTTCTTTCCCTAATTCTTTTCATAGGAAGTTCTACTTTCTGGAGCCAAGATGATTTATCCATAGAAGACGCGATTAAATTGGGTCTTGCTCAAAACTTTGACATTGTGATTGCCAATAAAAATGTTGAAATTTCAAAAAATAATAACAACTGGGGCCAAGCGGGAAGATATCCTAGTATTGACATTAATCTTCAACAAGGCAACTCCATTTCTGATCAAAGTAATAACCCTACTGCCTTTATTCAACAAGCCATACGTTCACACTCCTTTCAAAGTGGTTTAAATCTAAACTGGACACTTTTCAATGGTTTTAAAGTTATGGCCAATAAAGAAAAATTGGATCTACTTCAAGAACAGAGTGAGGGGAACGCATCGATTGTAATTGAAAACACCATTCAAGGCATTATATTGGCCTATTACAATGCAAAGTTACAACTTGAAAAAATAGCTTTATTACAGCAAGTATTAACACTTTCTAAAGATAAATACGAGTACCAAAAAGTAAAACAAGCTTTGGGTACTGCTGTAACTGTTGATCTACTTCAATATAAAACAGCTTATTTAACCGACTCTTCTTCTTTTGTAATGCAAGAACTTGCTTATAAAAATGCAGTAAGAAACCTTAATCTATTAATGGGAAACGAGATTAGTAAAACATGGAACCTTACCTCAAAGCTTACCACTGAAATGCCTGTTTTTGAATCCAAAGAGCTGGAGAACAAAATGATTAGTAACAACAATAACCTTAAAAATCAACTGATCAACTTGGAGCTTAGTCAAAAAGAACTAAAGCTAGCCAAAGCCAACCTCTACCCTGTTCTTTCATTTAATGCTGGAGCTCAAAACAGCAATAGTACTTTTGTCTTAGGCTCACAATCCGCCAATGGTACCACCATTAATTATTTTGGAAATTTCACCTTAGCCTTTCGTCTATTTGATGGTGGAAAAATCAAAAGAGCAATCAAAAATGTAGCCACCCAAGAGGAAATTACTAACCTTAATATCGAAAAAACAAAACTACAATTGAATCAAGAACTACAAATACAATTGGAAAATTACAATTCAAGGGTTGCAATTTTTGACATTAATAAACAATCCTTTGCAGCAAGTAAGCAAAATTTAGAAATCGCTCATTTAAAAGAAAACAGTGGTTTAATTAATTCTTTCAACCTCCGAGATGTTGAACTTGCATACCTCAGAGCTGGCGTTTCTTTATTTGATTCAATGTATGCTATTATCGAATCAAAAACGAACTTAACCAAATTAACAGGTGGTATTGTTGAAGAAAACTAAATCATTGCTTCATTTAATCAACGACTGAAACGAAAGAAACTCAAAGAGAAAGAACAATCCAACCTAAGCAATCTCCTGATTATCAAAAAATAAAACATTGTAATTTTGGATGACCTTTATTTTATTCAAGGTACTAAGAGAATATACCATGGTTTAACGGCTATGACTGTCTATCAAGCAGTTGATTTATACCTAGACAATATCCTCATTCAGAAAATTAATTGACGATAATAAAGCAGCATCCAATTAATGTTAACAGTTCTGCTTATCTAAATAAATATTTGCTTTTAAAATCGTTCAATTTCTCGTACCTTCGGCCTTTATCAAAAGATAGAAGCATGGAAAACGATAAAATGATTGACTATTTAAAGCATTTACTACCTACCATTCCGTCGGATTGGTTAACCTTAACTACCCACCGCTTAGATATTTATGATGAAGCTCAAGCAAAATTTCAGTTTCTAGAGCAACTTGAGTTACTATATAACAATAATGATTATAGTACTGCTTCGCTTAACCAATTGCCAACAGCATACGATTACATACGATTAGGACACCCATTATCGAGTGTATTAGAATGGGGAATCGCTAAAATTAACGCTGTTCCTTCAAAAAATGTAATTACATTTTCGTCTCAAACCATTCCTTTATTTGCGATCTTAAGAAAAAATTTAATTTTAAATAAAAAAACACAAATTCTATATACTGATAAACTTCCATCAGAATTGGATACGGAGATACTCCAACGTGTTTATCATTATGATTTTGAGCTGAAACAAATTGAGAATATAGACCATATTCCTGCTTTTGATGGAAGCACAATTCTCTTAACAGAAAATAACGAATTAAGTCAGTTAAATTTAACTGATGCGGTTGATTTTTACATCAACTTGGTTCCTAACTTAGGCAGTATTCTTGTCGTTAATGGAACAAAAAATAATGCTTACGTCTCTTCTATTCAACATGTTCGTAGAAGAGAGACAATAGCCATGACTCCTGCCAACACCCTTGTGGCTTTAAAACAATTAGTTGGAACTGCTTCAACAGCTAGCCCATCGCATAATAAAGCAAAAGACAAGACTAGTGTATTGCAATCTATTCAAGAAATTACCAACACCACCAGCAAGGCTATTGTGGCTTCTAGTGGACTTTCAACACAATATGCAATTGTAATGGGGTTAATTGATTATGCCTTTGAAAACTATGAAGGTAAAGCTATTAAAATTGTTGTTCCTCCCAACTGTTATGGAGGAACAAACGACCAAGCAAGAAGAATTGCTGCTTGCTATGACAATGTTTCGGTAATGGACCTACCAGTAGACGGTGACCACGATATGGTACAAAGTACTGATATGGTTTTGGATAGTATAGCTAAAGAAGACGCTGTCCCATTAATCATTGCTGAGATCCCAACAAACCCAAGGGTTGAGGTGCCTGACCTCATTGCATTAAAAAATGTTTTGAGTAGACAACGTACTACTGAGAATGGGGCTATAGCCGTTTCACCTGTTTTTATTTTGGATCAAACTTTCTGTCCAAACGTTCACTTCCTAGGAGATGACAATGTTTTATCTACAGTTCAAAGCATTGCCTATGTAAGTGGTTCTAAATTTCCTAGCGGTGGTAAATGTACAGCTGGGTATTGTGTTGCCAACAATAAAGCTGCTCATTTGATGGATAAAATTGAACAACATTTGTTGTTATGCGATAATGAAGCTACAGATTTACAATACGAAATCTTAGCACAGCAATTACCTTCTATGAATCAACGCATCAAAGATGCTTACAGCAACACTCGTAAATTTGTTGATTTTATTCAGAAAGAATTACCAGCAGCAAAGATCAACTTTGTATCAGAAGCACTTGCTAACGAAGGGTTTACCCCATCTGTTTTTTCATTAGACCTCCCTACTCAAGGTGATACTGCTGAGGAAAGAGAACTATACAAACGTACACTCAACAATCATTTAATTAACCTAATGATTACTAAAATACCACATGAAAGTAAGTATTGCGTAAGTTATGGTCAATTAAAGGGATGCTATTGGACCATTCCGGCAACATCAACTCAAGGAACAACAAAAGAAGATGATAAAGATTATATAGCTCGTGTTGCTTTATCTCCTAATATGGATTTAGAATTGCACCAAAAAATCTTTTTAGACTTTGTAGAAAAGCATTGCCCTAAACAAACCATAAGCACCTAAAAACCAACACAATAAACCCACCTAACTAAACAATAAGTATTTATACTTAGCTTGAAAGATATTGGGATTTATTTCATTTCCCTCAATAATTTGTGTTCTTTTGAATTGCATTCTAAAAAAATAGAATGCTCAAGTTTATATATAATCTAGGGGGAATTATATATAAAAATTTAGGAACTCTAGTTGTTATACTTCAACTATAAAAACAGAACACAGAAGCTCTATCCACCATACCACCATACAAAATCTACATCAACAGTTAACAACGAAAAAGATTTAAGTTCATCCATCTTCTGGAATAAATATACCTAGAGAAATCAAAAAGTGAGTTGCACAAGCTGTTATCTCGGTCGAAATAAGCTGAAGAGACCCTAAACCAGAAGTAGGCACAACACGTTTAATCATAATTCAAAATGAAAAATTTTTTAATTACCCCAACAATTATTATTGCTCTTTTTCTTTTTTCTTGTAACAAAGAAAAGAGACTTACTCCTGAACCAATTCCCTCAGAAAAAAAGACATATACTGATCAAAATGACTACAGTCAATTAACAATAAAGGATAACCTATTAGAGTTTACTTCTTTTGAGTATTACAAATCTTTTATGGGCGCTAAAGATGAACGCAAAACAGACTTCTTAATTCAGAAAATAAGGCAAAGTAACTTTAATTCTTATGAAAAGTTGATGCAAACAAAATCGAGCAAAAACTCCATTGATGATTTCATTGTAAACATTTTAAATCAAGACAATATTGTAAAAATTGACCAATGGTATCTAAAGTTAAATTTTGAAACTGAAAAAGTTTATGCTGTACCAGCTGAAACCACTAATGCCTATCAACTAGCAGCCAATGAAAAAACAACTAATGGCTCAGTTTATGAATTTTCATTTGAAGATGAGGTCATCACGCTACTAGAAGAAGGACAATACCAGGGGCAATCTACTTTTTGTTCTGATCGTAGAGCTAGCAGCAGAAGTCACCTAACCCCTGTACATCGAATCATTACCCATGGAAACATATATGTTAACGGAGAACTAAGAAGCGATTACAAGAGGTATGGAGTTTATTTCACCTTAATCTCTGAAGGGGCTTTGGTCAGCAACGACTTAAACTTTAATAGTAAAACGACAATGTGGTTTTATTTATCCAATTGCAGTTATGAAATCCGTTGCGGAGGAAGTCAAACTGGACGAACATACCCAACCAATTACCCTACCTATTTTAATGTTGTCAACTCTTCTACTGTTATCGGGAGATATAGATGGTATGGAGGTTCTAAGCAGTTAAAATCTTATGATTATAAAGTAAAAATGAGAATTGACCACACCTACACAACTACACCTCCTAACAGTTTCACTCCTACGTATTCATATTGGACACACATCGCTAACTCCTAACAAGTCAAAGACCAAAATCCAAGACAACAAACTACCCAATACGATTTATTATTTAAAATTTTAAATAAAAAAGGTCCAGACTCAATTGAATCTGGACCTTTTTACTATTTATGAATAGCGAGCTCTATTCTTCGGTTACAGGAGTATCTTCTCCTCCTTCACCGTCAATTATCTCTTCCTCATTTTCGTCTCGTTCTACTTTTGCTACTGCAGCAATAGTATCTTTCCCTTTAAGGTTGATCAGTTTTACTCCTTGAGTTGCTCTACCCATCGTTCTTAAAGAGTCAACATGCATACGGATCATAATACCTGATTTATTAATAATCATTAAGTCATCATCATCTGTAACTACTTTCATTGCAACCAACTCTCCTGTTTTATCAGTAATATTCAGTGTTTTAACACCTTTACCACCTCTATTTGTAACACGATAAATGGCTTCACCTGTTTCAGGATCATTCAATAAAGTACGCTTACCGTAACCTTTTTCAGAAACAACTAGAATCGTATGGCTAAAATCCTCTACACATACCATCCCAATTACTTCATCACTTGGATTCGTAATCGTAATTCCTCTTACACCAGATGCAGTACGTCCCATTGAACGAACTTTCTCTTCAGGGAAACGAATTGCACGTCCAGACTTCAATGCCATTAAAATCTCATTGTTTCCATTCGTTAATTTAGCTTCTAAGAGCTCATCTCCCTCACGGATACCTATTGCATTAATACCATTCGTTCTAGGTCTAGAATAAGCCTCTAACTTCGTCTTCTTGATAATACCATTCTTGGTACACATCACGATAAAGTTATTATTTACATATTCTTCATCTCTTAAGTCCTTAGTACTAATATATGCCTTAACCTTATCGTCTTGCTCAATATTAATCAAGTTTTGAATGGCTCTACCTTTTGCTGTTTTAGACCCTTCTGGAATTTCGAATACACGCATCCAGAAGCATTTTCCTTTTTCAGTAAAAACTAGCAGGTAATTGTGGTTAGTTGCCACAAACAATTCCTCTAAGAAATCTTTATCTCTCGTTGTCGAAGCTTTAGAACCTACTCCTCCTCTGTTTTGAACTTTATATTCATCCAAACGCGTTCTTTTAATATAACCTGCATGACTAATTGTTACAACCATTTCATCATCAGGGATTAAATCCTCTATACGCATTTCATTGGCTGAATACTCAATTACTGAACGTCTCTCGTCACCATACTTCTCTTTAACCTCAATTAGTTCGTCTTTGATGATCTGCATTCTTCTTGATTCATTTGCCAAAATATCTTTTAAATCAGCAATTGTTTTCATTAAGTCATCGTATTCAGCTCTTAACTTATCTTGCTCTAGACCCGTCAACTGTCTTAAACGCATTTCAATAATCGCTCTAGCCTGAATTTCAGATAGTTCGAATCGCTCAATTAAAGATTCTCTTGCAGCCTCAGGACTTTTAGAACCTCTAATAATTTTAATGACCTCATCTATATTATCTGACGCGATAATCAACCCTTCTAAGATGTGTGCTCTTTCTTCAGCTTTCTTTAATTCATATTGCGTTCTTCTAACGATCACATCATGACGATGTTCCACAAAATGGTGAATCATATCTTTTAGATTCAACATCTCAGGACGCCCATCAACTAAAGCAATGTTATTCACTGAAAATGAAGTCTGTAACGCAGTATATTTATATAATTTATTTAATACTACATTTGGAATTGCATCACGTTTCAATTCATAAACAATTCGCATTCCATTACGGTCAGACTCATCTCTTAATTCAGAAATACCTGTTAACTTTCCTTCTTGAACTAAACCAGCTGTTTTTTCAATCATATCAGCTTTATTTACCTGATATGGAATTTCAGTAACAATGATTGCTTCTCTACCTTCTCTAATCTCTTCTATTGCAGCCTTGGCACGCATAACAATACGCCCTTTTCCTGTCTCAAAAGCACTCTTTACACCTTCATACCCGTAGATAATTCCTCCAGTTGGGAAATCTGGTGCTTTGATATACTCCATTAAACCAGCAACATCAATATCTCTATTGTCGATGTATGCTATAGTTCCATCAATTACCTCTGATAAATTATGAGGAGCCATATTTGTGGCCATCCCCACAGCAATCCCTGCAGCACCATTAACCAATAAGTTTGGTATTCTAGTAGGTAATACACTTGGCTCTTTTAACGAATCATCAAAGTTAGGTCTAAAATCAACGGTATCTTTTTCTAAATCAGATAGTAATTCTTCTGCTGCTTTTCTTAACCTAGCCTCAGTATAACGCATAGCTGCTGGGCTATCTCCATCTACAGAACCAAAGTTACCTTGTCCATCTACTAACGGGTATCTCAACGACCACTCTTGGGCCATACGTACCATAGTATCATATACTGAAGAGTCTCCATGTGGGTGATACTTACCTAAAACCTCACCTACGATACGCGCAGACTTCTTATAAGCACTCGTGGATTTAACTCCCAAATCTAACATTCCATATAAAACCCTACGATGTACAGGTTTTAATCCATCTCTAACATCTGGTAATGCACGAGAAACAATAACCGACATCGAATAATCGATGTATGCAGATTTCATTTCTTCCTCAATACTTACCGGAATAATTTTTTCTCCTTTTTCTTCTGCCATTTTAATTTATAATGGTTAATTTTATTTTATATCTTGTATACAATTTTTACAAGCATTCGAAGATAATCAATAGAACGCTTTTTTTACCGCTTTAAAACGACGATTTGCTAACAAACAGTCTACCAAACTCAACTTACTGTTAATAACTATAATCCAAAATCCAATTTAAGGGCATTTTTAAGCGTTCTAATGAAAGATATTTTTTTTCTCGTCTATTTTTATGACTTCATATCCTTTTAAGATTTACACCTTGTTTTACTTTAATTGATTAAAAAGCTAATGCTTACATTTGTCAAAAAGATTAACAAAATGAAGCGCATACCATCGATTTCAATAAAAATACCAATTGCTCTAGTGCTTACTAGCCTGCTGTTACTACAAAATTGCTCCTCATCTCCTCAGCTCCCTGACCCATTAGCTGCAGGATGGAAAGGTGAAAAAGTCTGTAAAGTATTAAAAGAAAATCCTTCTATCCGCGTATTGGAATGCTCTTTCCCTCCTGGTGTTGGACACGAAAGACATTTTCATGCTAAACACTTTGGCTATACGCTTAAAGGAAGCAGATTTAAAATAACAGACCACAAAGGGACACGAGAAGTTGATGTTCCAACAGGTTATGATTTCTTTAACGAGGGGATCGAATGGCATGAAGTCCAGAATATTGGCGACAGTACCGCTGTATTTTTAATTGTAGAACCGAAATAGACAATGAGGTAATGAGATAATGAGCTAATTAGATAATTAGATAATTAGATGATGAGCTAATGAGATAATTAGATGATGAGATGATTATTAAGATTAAAGACCATTAGACTCTAGACTCCCCAATACTCTATAAACAACACTATGCTAGTCAGTTCGAGTAATTTATTTTGAAAAAATTAATTGTATCGAGAAGTTGACGACTTATTAAACTAGATGATAGAAAAGAGAATAGAGAGCAGAGACAATTAGACAATGAGGTAATGAGATAATTAGCTAATGAGACGATTATTGAGATTGAAGACCATTAGACTTAAGACTTCCCAATACTCTATAAACAACGCTATACTGGTCAGTTCGAGTAATTTATTTTGAAAAAATTAATTGTATCGAGAAGTTGACGACTTATTAAACTAGATGATAGAAAAGAGAATAGAGAATAGAGACAATTAGACAATGAGGTAATGAGATGATTATTGAGATTAAAGGCCATTAGACTCTAGACTCCCCACAACTCTATAAACAACACTATGCTAGTCAGTTCGAGTAATTTATTTTGAAAAAATAATTGTATCGAGAAGTTGACGACTTATTAAACTAGATGATAGAAAAGAGAATAGAGAACAGAGACAATTAGACAATTAGACAATGAGGTAATGAGATAATTAGCTAATTAGATGATGAGATGATTATTGAGATTGAAGACCATTAGACTCTAGACTCCCCACTACTCTATAAACAACACTATGCTAGTCAGTTCGAGTAATTTATTTTGAAAAAATTAATTGTATCGAGAAGTTGACGGACTATTTAACTAAGAGGATAGAAAAGAGAATGGAGAGAAGAGAATAGAGATGATAGATTAAAGACCACAAGATACAGACTCAAGACTTTTCTATTATTCAATAAACAGTTTTTAGTCTACACAAAAAAATTAGTGAATTATTTCAGAAACTTTTATCTTCGTGGTTTTTGGTATAGAATATGCCATTACCTATCTATATGATTAAATTTATTCTCTTTTTTGCATTTACTTTTTGCTCAATCCTTTTGATTGGACAGGAGAAAAAAATACGTATCATTCAAGCAGATAAATTGCAATACGATGAACAAATTAAAGAGGCTCAACAACTAATCGGTAATGTCATATTTGAACACGACAGTGCCTATATGTACTGTGACACCGCTTTACTCTATGTAAAGAGTAATAGCTTTGAAGCCTTTAGTGGAGTTAAAATTATTCAAGGGGACTCCATTCAAATGACAGGTGATACTGTAGTCTATTCTGGAGAAGAAAAAATAGCTAGACTAAAAGGAAACATTCACTTTTCTGACGGAAAATTACAACTAGTAACCAATCAACTGGATTATGATTTAACTACTAAAATTGGCTCTTATACCAATGGAGCAACGATCACAAGTTTAGAAAACAATAATGTTTTAATCAGCAAGATTGGATCCTATCATAGCGACGCTAAAACGTTGTTTTTTAAAGACTCTGTAAGGCTAACTAACCCTAAATATGTTATTGAATCTGATACCTTAACTTACAACACAGAATCGGAGGTCAGTTATTTTCATGGAGCCACAACAATTACATCTGATAGTAACTTTATTTACTGCGAGCATGGATGGTATGACACTCAAAATGAAAAAGCTGCGTTTTGGCAAAATAGTTATTTAGAGACCAAAGAACAACGTTTATCTGGCGACAGTATATTCTACGACAGAACAGCTGGGATTGGAGAAGCTTTTGGAAATGTATTAATACAAGATACAACCAATAAAGTTGACATTCAAGGAGGTTATGCTTTCTATAATGAAATCATTGATTCTTCCCTTGTTACAGATTGCCCTGTTTTTGTACAATACTTTGAAAAAGACACCTTATACCTTGTTGCTGATACACTTTCAATCCAACAGGACTCTACTACATCGCTAAAATTATTTAGAGCTTATCACAATGTTTTGTTACATAAGCCCGATCTGCAAGCTAGTTGTGATTCTCTAATATACTCAGAAACGGATTCTATGATGTATTTTATGAAAACTCCTATTATCTGGTCGGATAACAACCAATTGAGTGGGAAGAAAATAAATATTAGAACGTTCAACGGTAATGTTAAGCAGCTATACATTAACAAAAAAGCAACAATTATATCTGAAGCTGACTCTTTAAACGCTAATCACTTTAACCAAATACAAGGAAAAACTATTGAAGGCCTTTTTAATGATGAGAATAAATTGGAAACGGTATTTGTAAAAGGAAATGGAGAAGTCATTTACTTTATGGGAGAAGACCAAAAACCATTGACTGATATGAATCATACTCAATGTGCTGAAATGAAAATACTATTAAAGAGCAATGAAATAGACAAAATCAAATTCTATAACAAACCTACTGCTTCACTTAAAGCTATAATTGAAGTGAATGAAGCTGATAAAAAGCTTTCTCAATTTAGCTGGAATACTGAAAAGAGACCTCAATCACCTGAAGATATTTTGGACTAACTATGTTAACCACTCAAAGAGCTATTATTAGACCACTTGAAGAAAACGATTTTGAATCATTAATTGAAATGTACTTGGAACCTGACTCCAATAAATTCATAGCCCCTTTGAGAGATAAAAATAAAAATTTCTACACCTCTTTTTTAAAAACAAAGATCAAAAACAACCAAGAAAAAATAGGTTTTTGGACTGTTGTAGAAACTGCTACTAATAAAATCATAGGAACGGTTAACCTTAATTATTTTGAGCCTTTAGCTATTCATCATATAGGTTGTCATTTAAAAAGAAATTATTGGAATCTTGGTTTTGCAACAGAATTACTCCATACACTTATCGAATATGGAAAAGATCAGGAAAACTACTCTCCTATTCATGGCTTGGTTGAATCTGGGAATGCTGCTTCAAAAAAATTAATGGAAAAACTTGGCTTAACTTATTCAAAAACTGAATGGATAAAGGATTCTGAAATCCTTGTTTATCAACTTGCTAACTGATTACGACATGTCATTGCTTACCCGAAATAAAGATTTTATCTTATTACACTTTATTGTTTTACTTTTTGGGTTTACAGGTATTTTAGGCAATCTTATCCCTCTAAGCTCCTTTATTTTAGTTTGGGCTAGGATTGGTATCGCCATTCTTGGTATTGGCTTATATTTATACTTTTCTAAAACAAAAATTAAAATAGACCTTAAATTACTACCCAAACTCATTTTTGCAGGGATAATTATTGCTTTCCATTGGATCACATTCTTTGAAGCAATCAAAGTTTCTAACGTTTCTGTTGCATTAGCTACATTTTCCTCCAGTACATTATTTACGGCAATACTGGAACCACTTTATAACAAAAAAAGGATTGTCGTTTATGAACTTCTTTTAGGAGTTATCATCATTTTTGCGATCTCTCTTATTTTTAATATCGACCTCAAATACAAACAAGGGATTTTATTGAGCTTGATTTCTGCATTTTTAGCCTCTTGGTTTACTGTTTTAAACGGTAAACACATCAAAGTTGCTCCTGCAACAGTTATCTCCTTTTATGAACTTACAACAGCTTTTTTGATTTTATGTTTTGGGTTGTTTTTTGTCCCCATAGATGAACTCTTTTTACTTTCCTCACTACAAATAAGCTATTTATTGATCTTAGGACTTGTTTGTACTTCTTTTGCTTTTATCGCTAGTGTTGCTGTTATGAAATCAATTTCAGCTTATACTGTTACAATGACGGTAAACCTCGAACCCATCTACTCTATTCTTCTGGCAATTATGATTTGGCCTACATCCGAAAAAATGCCTCCACTGTTCTATTATAGCTTTGCAGTGATCTTATGTTGTTTATTTTTAAATGCCTATCTAAAGAAAAAATATTCTAGGTAACAAGAGTTATCTAAAAGAAAGTCTTATTGCATTGAATAAAATCATTTACTTTGCCTAAAATTACCTAACCATGAAAGAAATCATCTTACAAAAATTAAAGGATTGGAACTTTAACTTTTTAAATGAAAACCTTGTACTCACCCTAATTCACCTATTAATACTTGTCATCGTTTGCTATGCCTTATACTGGGTAACCAAAACTATTATTTTAAATAAAGTTCACGACATTGCTGAGAAAACAAAGACGAAATGGGATGACCTGTTAGTCCAAGAAAGTTTTTTTAAAAAATTATCTGGTTTAATTCCTATAACAATTGTTTTGTATTCGGTAAATTCAATTTTAGAATTTTATGAAGACTACATTCCTTTTACGTATGCCATTGTTGAAGTCTTTTTAGCAATTGCTATCCTTCGTTTAGTTATTTCGTTTTTAAATGCTTTACATAAATTTTTAGAAACCAATGACAGGTACAAAGACAAACCTATCCAAAGCTATATACAACTAACCAAAATTGTTGTTTATATCTTCTTTGGGATTATCGTTTTCTCTTTGGTTACAGGAAAAACACCAATGTTCTTCCTTACAGCCATGGGGGCGATGTCTGCTATTTTATTGTTAATCTTTAAAGACACCATACTAGGTTTTATTGGAAGCATTCAATTAGCGACCAATGACATGGTACGAATTGGTGATTGGATTTCGATGCCTAAATATGGTGCCGACGGTACTGTTATTGAGATCAATCTAGCGACTATAAAAGTGCGAAATTTTGATTTAACCATCACAACAATCCCTACCTACTCTATGATTTCTGATTCTTTTAAAAACTGGAGAGGAATGGAAGAATCTGCCGGACGAAGAATCAAAAGAGCATTAAACATTAAAATTAGTAGTGTTAACTTTTGTGATGAAGCACTAATTGCTGACCTAAAAAATATAGCACTCATCAAACCATATATTGAAGAGAAACAAGCTGAAATTGAAAGCTACAATAAAGCTAACAACCTCGACAACAGTTTAAAACCTAATGGCAGAAGCCTTACCAATGTTGGGGTTTTTAGAAAATATGTCGAACTCTACCTAAAAAGTAACGAAAGCTTAAATACGGATTTAACATGTATGGTTAGGCAGTTATCCCCTACTGAAAAAGGACTTCCTATTGAAATTTATGCATTTAGCAAAAACAAAGAATGGGTAATTTATGAAGCAATAGTTGCCGATATTTTTGACCACTTACTAGCTGTTGTTCCTGCTTTTGAACTAGAAGTCTTCCAAAGCCCAACGGGTAGTGACTTCACTAAAGTAGCCCTATAAACACAAGACATAACCCTTTAATTTTTAACGAAATAAATAATTTTAGTTATATTTATAGTTATGACAAAATTAAATAGCTTAATCTTTCTTTTACTGCTTTGCTTTGTGGCACAAGCGCAACAATT
Organism: Flavobacteriales bacterium; assembly: GCA_025210295.1. Taxonomy (NCBI): domain Bacteria; kingdom Pseudomonadati; phylum Bacteroidota; class Flavobacteriia; order Flavobacteriales; species Flavobacteriales bacterium. Next base: position 152,253 of record JAOASC010000047.1, read on the forward strand.
AGTTAGTATCACACCTTTATCTTCTCATTCTTTAAATATTGTTCAAGCCTACCTTGGGGGATATGGATGGAACTATAGCAACATGAATTTAAACCCTGTTAGGAGTTATAAAGTAACGTATAACACGACAGACGTCCATGGAAATCCTACGGTAGCTTCTGGAGCAGTATACATTCCAACCCTAACCAACTGTACCTATGCTCCTATTATCGCTTATGAGCACGGAACCGAATTCGATCGAAATAATGTTCCTTCAAAAAACAAATATGTAGGACAAGGTATTTACTTCTCAACGACGGGATATATTACTGTAATGCCAGACTATTTGGGGTTAGGTGATAATCCTGGAATCCACTTATACCAACATGCAGAAACAGAAGCTACTGCTACTCTCGACTTAATTAGAGCTGTACGAACTTATTTAGACACTACATCTACCCCTTCTGTTAAAGATAATGGACAAGTTTTTATTACTGGCTACTCTCAAGGTGGTCATGCAGCAATGGCTACATTAAAGTATATTGAAGACAACGCACAGGAAAACGACTTTGATGTGATGGCTTGTGCCCCTTTATCTGGCGCTTTTGATCAAACTGGTGCACAATTTGATTTAATTTTCGATGGTGATTCTAACTACTACGCCTCTCCTTTTCTACCTTATATTCTTGGTTCTTATCAAGAAGCTTACGCCAACCTCTATCAAAATTACAATGAAATTTATGATGCTTCTCATGCTACATCAATTCAAAACTACTTAACAAGTGGAACTAATGACTTTAGTCAATGGCTAGGAATGTTGGGGACTAATTACTACGGATTTATGCAAGACTCTGTACTTCAGAATATTCTTGCGGATGCCAATAGAGATAGCCATCCTATTAATATAGCTCTAAGAGCCAACAACCTTTATGATTGGGCTCCAAATAATCCTGTAAGAATGTTATACTGCGGTAGTGACTCTATGGTAGCACCTGAAAATTCAACCAACACATTGGATACAATGCTAGCCTTAGGAGCAACAGATGTACAAGCTCTAAATTTAAACCAATCTGGAGACCACAACACTTGCTTTATTCCCGCTACAACTTACGCCTTAAATTGGTTTGATAGTTTGGCTTACAAATGCTCCAACTATGCTGGTGTTATTGCCTTGAATAACTTAGACATTACACTCTACCCCAACCCAGCTAATCATCAACTTACCATTGAGGGGCTAAAAAAACAAAGCTATTCTATTGTTATTCAAAATGCACTAGGACAAACTTTTCCTGTACAGCATTTATCTTCCAATCAATTAAGCATTGAACATTTACCAAACGGTGTATATTTTGTTGTGATACGAGATGAAGAAAAAACACTATTTAAACGTTTAAAATTTATTAAGAACTAATGGAGCAGCTACAAAAGCAATTGGAAAAATCTGGAGCTCAATTTATTTTACCAATAGCAAAACTCACACAGAAGTTAAAGGGAATTAAAGCGATCATATTTGACTGGGATGGTGTTTTTCATTCTGGATATAAAGACGAAAGTAAAAGTTCTGCTTTTTCGGAAGCTGATTCCATGGGGGTTAACATGTTACGTTTTGCATACTATTTAATCAATAAAGAAATCCCCTACTCTGCTATTATTACTGGAGAGCATAACAAAACGGCTTTTTATTGGGGGGAGCGAGAACACCTTGATGATATCTTTTACAAAATAAAGGATAAAGTTGAAATCTTAAATTGGTTAGAGCAACACAGAGGTATAAAAAAGGAAGCGGTTCTTTTTGCTTTTGATGATATTTTAGATTTAAGTATGGCTAGAGAATGTGGAGCTCGATTCCTCATTAACAGACCTGCTAGTTTTGCTTTACATCATTTCTGTATTGAAAACAATTTATGCGATTATATAAGTGCCAATGATGGAGGGAATCACGCAGTTCGAGAGATTTCTGAATTGATTGTTTCTTTATTAGGTAATTGGAATACCGTTGTTAACGAACGTATAAAATTTAACGATTTATATGCGCCATACATCCAAATGCGACAACAAATCAACACTAATTTTTATACGTTGGAAAGTGGTCTAGTCGTTAAAAAAAAGTAAAAAGCTTATTCACAGGTTGATTGCTTTTCAAGTTTACCATCTTTGTCGTAACGTTTCCACTCTCCTGTTTGCTCATCATTAGTGTATTCACCTTCTAGAAAAACTAGGTTCTTTGTATCATTATGGTAAAATTTCCAGAAGCCATGTTTTACACAATTTTCAAAATTACCTTCTGAGGCTAAATTTCCATTCTCAAAGTACTTTTTTGCAAAGCCATCAACTTTCCCATTCTCAAAGCTCACCTCTTTTAACAGGTTTCCATTCTCGTAATAGAACTTCCAAAAACCTACCTGAACTCCATTGGTATAATTTCCCTCACTTTCTTTTTGGGTGGTATTAGGATAATAATTAACAATAAAACCATTAACATTAGCTCCCATATTTACTCCTTCACAAGCTATATTTACAGTAGGAACATCTGTTGAACAAGCACTTTCTTTCTTCTTGCAAGAGGAGAGTTGAAAGTTGAAGATTATTAAGGCAGAAACAACAATTAATTTTCTTTTCATACCAATTTGACGGCCCTCATCGTTTTTCCTTACTAGTAAAGTTTAATATTTCACTAAATAGTACAACAGTTTAACATACTCATTATTCACCATAATCAACCCTGCTTCGTATTTCCACCAATAATCCTCTCTATAACTCGAGTTTGGTGCTCCACTCAACAAAACCTCTATTCCTTTTTCTTCAAAAGGAGCTTTAAAAGTTGTGCTAATACGCCTTAAGTGAAACTTATCCGATACCACAATAATTCGTTGATACTTATGTTCTATAGCATAACTTAAAATTGCTTCAGCCTCTTCTTTAGTAGATGTTCCCTTAATTATTGGTTTTACATCTTGTGCTGGTGTATTCAATTCATTCACCATATAATACTGAGACAATACGGCATCAGGCTTTTTATCATCTGTAGTTAATAATATTTTTTCTACCACTTCGCCCATTGGATGAATAGTTGAAGCATATCCTTGTTCATAAAGGTAAACTCCGTGTGTACTTCGATCAAAAATATTTCCTCCAAGCACAAAAATGGCATCTGATTTTTTGAGGGGGTCCTCTTTAATCAAAAAATTACCAATTCCTTGCAGGATAGGAGCTCTAAAAACAATAGCCCAACATCCTATAAAAAAGAGTAACAGCCACTTTTTACCCCAATTTTTAGGTAACAGCTTCCCTACTTTCCATTTAGCTATATCTATTATTTCTGATCCTTTCATTTTGACAAGTCTAATTTAGCTATTTTAATAATTGGTGAATCAAAAACTTTAATTCGGGCAAAACCTCTTGTTTAAACCATTCATTTTTTGCTTGCCAAATATTATTCCGAGGAGATGGATGAGGCAATACGAAGTATTGGGGTAAATACGCTTTAAAGTTCCTCACTGTCTGTGTTAAGTTTTTACACTTTCGATCTTTGAGGTAATAATCCTGAGCATATTTTCCTACCAACAGGACTAATTCCACTTGTTGAAGTTGGTCAAACAGCAATTGATGCCATAAAGGAGCACATTCTTTTCTGGGAGGCAAGTCTCCTGTTTTTCCTTTTCCTGGATAGCAAAAGCCCATTGGTATAATACTTATTTGACGGGTATTATAAAACTGCTCAACAGAAATCCCCATCCATTTTCTAAGATTATCACCACTTTTATCGTTCCAGGGAATATTGGTATTATGTACTGCTAGGCCTGGTGCTTGACCAATAATCACGATGCGACTATCAGGGTGAGCTGTAAAAACAGGATTAGGTCCCATTGCTAATTCTTTAGCACATTCAGTACAACTTTTAACCCTATTGATTAACGCTTTCAACTTTTATTTCACTAATACCACTAAATATTTAGACACGCTCCAAAATTCCTCAGCGTTTTTGATTACTAATTTTTCAACTGGGTTTTCTCCAATCAATTCATAAGAAGTAGAAGGATGTGTTGTAATAACGTCTACCTTTTTGACTCCTAAAGGAATTTCGTTGATCGCATCAATACTAACTTCTGTAAAATACGATTTATTAAAATCACTTTTTAATTCTTTACTCGTTCCAATACCTAGTACTCCTCCTTCTTTAGAAATCACTCCATTTTCTAATAATTCAGATTTTGTTCCTATGGTATAATATGCCGCATTTAATTTCGCATTTGCTTCATTCAACATGGCTGTTTTATCAGTATAGGCCTCAAATAATTCAGCAAAAGCAGCATCTACATTTTCCAACTCTTGTTGCAATTGGAAAATTTCCATGTTTTTTTCATCAACATCTTCGGTTAATGACAAAATCATTTCATCCAAGCCATCCATTTTAATATTAGCATCTTTTACATTGCTTTTTAATTGCTTAATTTTCGTTTGATTTTCAGCCATTAATTGCCCCAGCAACTTAATTTCCTCAACTAAAGAAGCGTCATCAGCCTGTAATGATTCTGAATTTGCTTTCTTATTGATGATAAAACGTTGTTTATCTTTAATTAGATTTAAGTTTGAACGAATCTCATTAATATATCCTATATAGTTGGTAATGGTAGAATCTTTTTCAGCCAATTCTACTTTTAGCAATTCATTCTCCGCTTTGAGTTGTTCTACTTCCCCACTATTTTCTTGGCTTTCCCCTCCAAGAGTTGTTGCACCATCTTCATTCTGGCAAGCCATAAATACAATACTCAATGCACCAATCCAAATATATTTTTTAATCATTTTATTAGCAATTTTATCTTCTACTCAAAAATAACAAATATAATTTGCTTTAATATCAAATTATATTTAAATATTTATTGAAGTTGGATTATACACTTTTTTAAGTGTTATAATTTAAAAGCAACTCTAGAGCTGAAAGCTTTAACACCATACACCTATTATAACCAGGAGGGCAACATACAATGCTTTCTTTGTACATTTTTCTATCAATTATAAATACTTCACTATGAATTGAATCCTTATAAAAAGAGAGTTGATAGACTCTTTCAGACGGACAATGATACCTTCTATTATACTTATCATGAAGAAGACTATAGAACCTCTCAACTATTTTTTGATCAACGATCTCACTTACTATACTATCGTTCTTAGTTAAAACTAATTTAGTTGGAGTAAACTTTTTAGAAAACCTATTGGCAAACAACTCAAATTCATCAGCATACAATGAATCCACCTCCTTTTCTGCTGTTACTTTTTCGATAAATTGGCTCTGGTTAACACCTACTCTATCACCACCTGAGCAACTTGTCAAAAACACAGCTATTAACCCTAAAAAGCTAGCCCAATTTATTACCATGAATAGTTATTAGACCAACTATAAAACGCATCTATTTTTTCTTTATGCTTAGCAATCCATTTTTTTACATATTTTTCATCAGAGGATGAATAAACAATATAACTAAAGGTTTCAATGTAGTTATTCTTATTCATCTCTATAAAATAAGGAGCAAAGTAATCCCAATATAACCCATGGTTATCTGCTTTAAGTTCTTCTAAAGAACTACACAAAGTCTCAATATTTCCCTTTAACAAATCAACTTCTGTTTTCTTCTTATTAGCTTTCGTAAAATCCATTCCAGAATTTAATGCCAAGACTAATGCTGTTGTTGTAAAGTCATTTTCTTTTTTTACCGCTTCTTCCCCCTCTTTAGGAATATCATTGACATCAATATTTATTGTTACAGAATTACGTCCTGTTTTTTGGGCATTTCCCTTAGTTAAATCTTCCATATAAGGGATATTCAGCTTAGCTCGCTTTCCATTAGGTTCTAAAATAAAAAATCTTGCCAACACCATTAATGCTGGAATCTTTTGCTCTTGTATATAAAGTACTCTAGCAAGTGCATTATGAGATCCAGGATGTTGAGGATTCAATTGTATTGCTTTCTCAAAGTTTTGAATAGCCTTTTTATAAGCCTCCATTTGCACTAATGTAATCCCTTTGTTAAAGTATAAATGGTAAAAACCTGGAAATCTTTTCAACCCTTCATCGTAAACACTTAGTGCTTTTTTAGGCTGTCCCATCATATCAAAGGCATTGGCATACGTTGCATATACCGTTTTTAACTCCTCCGAATCTGGTGCAACGGCAATACATTTTTGACATGTTTTAACCACTTCATCATATTCATTGAGCATCATTAAAGAAAGTGCCTTTTCGGCATAAGCTGTGACATTATTGGGATTTTGAGCTAAAGCCTCTTGGTATTTAGTTATAGCAGCTCGATAAGCCCCTTGATCATGTAATGCTATTCCCTCTCCTACAATTTTCTGGTCAGATTCAATTTGAGCAAAAGTAAAAGCTGTATAGCTAATCAATAATAGTAATAATATCTTTTTCATATAGTTAGGTAAGAAATTAAAATACAAATAAAAGACATACAAACGAATATCTATCATAAATATTTGTTAATATGCTTTATTCGATTATTTGCATAAAAAAAGCTGATTATCGTAGATAACCAGCTTTTCAATTCTAAACTTATAAATTCAATTAAGCACTTAATAATTTGCTTAACTTTTTATTCATTTTCTTTTCTTCTTCTTCAGCTAATGCAGCATCAACTAAGATCCTACCACTATGCTCATCGATAATAATTTTTTTACGAGCTGCGATATCAATTTCTCTTTGTGGTGGGATTTTAATGTAAGAACCTCCTGAAGCACCTCTTTCAACAGGAACTACTGCTAATCCATTCACTGCAGATTTTCTAATTCTAGTGTAAGCTTTTAATAACCTATCTTCTACTGCTTCAGCAGCAATTGCAGATTGCTCAATTAAAACTTTCTCTTCTTTAGCATTCTCAGCAGTAATCTCTTCTAATTCGGTTTTCTTAGCCACTAAAGCTTCTTCTACCTCAGCTAATTTTGCTTGACTACCTTCTAAAACTTCTTGCTTATGAGCTATTTTAGCTTTATACTCTTTAATTCTCTTTTCTGCCAATTGCATTTCTAACTCCTGGAACTCAATTTCCTTAGATAATGCATCATACTCACGGTTATTTCTAACGTTATCTTGCTGAGATTTATATTTTTCGATAAGCCCTTTAGCTAATTCAATTACATTCTTTTTATCAGTAATTTGAATATTTAAATCGTGAATTTCAGAATTAATCTTTTCTATTCTCAATTTTACACCTTCGATTTCATCTTCTAAATATTTTACCTCTAAAGGTAATTCTCCTCTTACCTCTCTAATAATATCTATTTTAGTATCGATAACTTGAAGTGCTAACAAAGCTCTTAACTTTTCTTCAGGTGTTGCGTTTTTTTTCTTTTTCGCCATATTACAAAATTACAAATATTGAATAGGATTCGTTTCCTTTTCTGTTAATCGAACTGCAAAAGTAGTAAATTTTTCTTTTAAAATCGAAACTAATAGCTCAATTGTGAATTGTTCACTTTCAAAATGTCCTATATCCGCTATAATTAAGTGGTTCTCAGCATCAAAAAACTCATGATATTTAAAGTCTCCAGTGATATAAACATCTGCTTGTTGCCCTATTGCAGCCCCCAATAAAAAACTACCAGCACCACCACATACAGCAACAGTTTTTATTTTTTTACCCAATGTTTTGGTATGACGTACACAATCGGTTTTCATTGTTGTTTTTAAACTTTTTAAAAAGTCTAAAGCGTCAACTTCTTCTTCCAATTCCCCTATTATTCCTGCTCCAATTTGATTAGATGTATTAGAAATAGTAATTAAATCATAGGCTACTGCTTCATAAGGGTGACTTTGCTCCAAAGCTTGAATTAAACCTCTTTCAATATTTTTAGGATAAACCACCTCTACTCTTTCTTCAACTTCATGATGCCTCTTTGAAATATCACCCTTATAAGGATTAGCTTTTTCATTGGCTAAATAGGTACCTTGACCATTTGAAGAAAAACTACACTCAGAATAATTCCCAATATTTCCTGCACCTGCTTTAAATAAGGCCTCCATCACTTGATCTTTGGCTTCTAATGGAACATAAGTTATCAACTTTTTTAACATCCCTCCTTTAGGAGCCAATACGCTTGTATTTATCAACCCCAACTTTTCACCTATCTTTCCATTAACACCTTCTATTACATTATCTAAATTAGTATGAATGGCATAAATTGCAACATCATTCTTAATGGCTTTAATTACGGTGCGTTCTACATAATTTTTACCCGTAATTTTCTTTAATCCACCAAATACAATTGGATGATGAGCAATGACTAAATTACAACCTTTTTCTATAGCCTCTTCTATAATTTCCTCCGTGCTATCCAAACAAACAAGCACTCCTTTAACTGCTGTATTTTTATCTCCTACTATTAACCCTGAATTATCATAACTTTCTTGATAAGCTAAAGGAGCTATAGATTCTAAATAACTGGTGATATCTTTAATTTTCATAAACTTTCTTTTTGATGGTCAAATTTCACTCCTAAAAAAGTAAATAGTGCAATAGGCAACAACAGCACCCATTGAGGAGCAAAAACACCATTGAATAAACTCACTGCAATAAAACTCAACGAAAATAATAAATAAAGTAATGCAATTTGTTTCAATGTACCATATCCTCCTTGCCTAATTGAGGAAAAACCTTTTTGTAATAAAATAAATGTTGTGGCAAACAATAGAATTGTTGTAATATGCCATACTCCTGTTAATTCGGTAACCACTTGTCTACTTAGCTCACTATTTTTTAATGGTATTATCAAATCCAATTCTCCTAAAAAAGTATGAATTAAAGCGGTCAACAAATTGATACTCCCAGCAATGATCAACGCTATTCTTGATTTATTCATTGTGTTATTTTTATAAAATGTACATCAATAGTTTCCATTAAGTATTCCTTGAATTGTTTTTCCCCTTTCACGTACACCTATTAAATAACAATAGAGAGAGAACTTTTCTATTGATAATTATTGAACGATTAACTTCTTAATTCGTCTATTATTCTCATTATCAATTTGTACATAATAAACGGCAGGAGAAAGCTGATCAAGCGCAATGCTTTTGATTTCCTCCCCTTTACTCATAGTCTCATTGAATATTAATCTCCCCTCTGTACTATAGATTCTAACCTCGGCAGCTGTTTTTAATCGTTCATTAAAGATTATTTTAGCTTGATTTTGAGCAGGGTTTGGGACTAACATAAAATTAAATGACCCTAACAATGGTTCTTCAATTGCTGTATAACCTCCATAAGCTTTTACATTAATATTATCCAAAAACAATTGTTGTCCATATCCTGTGATATTAACTATTCTAACAATAAGGGTATCAGCGCTATGAGTTGTTAACAGCACAGAATCTGTGATCCAATCAGTAGCTACTTGTGGTTCCCAACCTGAACTGGTTACAGCACTTCCATTAGCAATAGCTGTACCTCCTTTGTAATACACTGTGGAAAAAGACTGGCCACAATCTGTTGATAACAGAACTTTTATACTATCAGAGTATGCATTACTGTATTGGCGATAGGCAACATCAAAATACAATACTGCACTGTCTAAATGCTGCAAAGACGAAAAATTAAAATCATAAAACTCTAAAACATCTTCTTCTCCTTGATTATTGTATGCATAGTTGTTTACTTTAACGGCACTGGTTAGTTGTCCATCTGAACCTACAACATTAGTTGAGTCCCAGGTTATATTATTATCTGTATTGATTATTCTCGACAAAAATGAATGATTAGTATTTTCTTCAAAATCTTCTTTTAACGGAAAATTTGAAATGGACTCATCAATAACTATTGTTTGGCTATATGTTCCTGTTCCAAAGCTATTGGTCGAATTTAATGTTACCGTATAACTTCCTGTACTTGCGTAATTATGAGAAGGATGCTGCATAGTTGATGTATTTCCATCTCCAAAATCCCAAAACCATTGTGTAGGAGAACTTATTGAATGATCTTGAAACAAGACTTCTTTAGCACAACTATTCACGCTTAAATAAGCAAAATCAGCCACGGGAGGTCCTACAACTGTTATATTAATATTGTCTAAATATAGATTTTGTCCATAGTCACAGCTATTGATAAACCTAACAAATACTTTACCTCCAATGTAAGCACTTAAATTAACTTGCTCTGCTCTCCAATCTCCGGCGTTTGTTGGTTCCCATGAACTTGTTGAACTTCCTCCTGTAGAAAGTGTTGAACCCGATTTTAAATACAATGGTGTATAAGTGATTCCACAATCGGAAGAAACTTCAACAATTAAAGAGTCAAAATAGGATGGACTATAGGTTCTATACGCTACATCAAATGTTAAATTCACTATGTTATTCGTATTGAATGAAGTTAAATCGAGTACTGGCAATTTAAGGGCATCGCGTTCTCCCCTATTATTGTATGAATAATTATTAACATACGCTGCATTTGTATTTTGTCCATTAGCACCTGTAACTTCTATACTCTCCCATGTTTTATCACCATCAAAATTAGAGATGGAAAAATTAGCAGATGGAAAAAGTCCACTTTCAAAATCTTCTGAATAAGGCAGATTAGCAGAAGCATTGCTAATTTGAATTGCAATAGCGGAAGTGTCATTGCAAAATGTACTATCCGTATTTAACGTGGTCCAAACTTTTAAATTCTGTGTACTACTCGTGCTAATATAAAATGCTGGAAATGTAACTGTTGAAACACTTCCTACAGCTAAGTTATTGGTATAATTCATCGAAACCACTGGCTGATTACCATATTGATAGTTTAACTGAAAATTATTTTCATTGTGCAGTCCTGAATTTTCAACTTCTATTTGCACACTTACACTTAATGAATCCTCGCAGATATGCATCTCTTCAGTTGGATATAGAATCGACTTCACCCCAATGTCATGATCACTTGTACAAGATAAAAGACATCCTCCCTGACTCGCCCCTACTTGTTCGATTGCTATTTGTCGTAAACTTACAGCTCCATTATTTCCTCTTGCTCTTACAGATACCCAATGTGATTGATTGACGTCAAATACTGGAATGGAATACGTTAATGTTGCTGTATTTCCTACAGAGTCCATGTATTTATTTCCTAACAAATAAACATCGTAACTTGTTGCTCCTACAACAGCATCCCAGCTAACTTCAATGGTATTAGAACTATAGCAAATTCTATCTATAGACAAGTTATCAGGTCGATTCATAATGGTGAAATTTTGAATACTTTCTCCTACATTTCCTCCCCTTGACACTCGAACTTTGGCTTGCCCTGTTAGTGTATTCGGAACAGTCCAATTAATAAAACGACTACTTCCAGAAACATTGCTTTGAATGGTATTCCATGTTAGCCCATTATCTTCTGTATACTCCACTAAAAAACTCCCCATAGTTCCATCTGCATCCCAATGTATTCTTTCTAAAGTATTGGGAATTAATCCCTCTCCTCCAATTGGATAGATAACATCAATCGCATCTTCAATAAATTCATAAACAACAAAATAATCTTGCGTTCCAAAAGGTATAGTTGTACCATTGATCGAAAGTGTATAGTTCCCCGCTAAAGGATTTACAATTTCAATTTCTTCCATATTATTCAAGTGATCGACTCCTCTGGTAGCAGGAAGTGCTAATAAGCTTGGATTGGGAGTGTGATCTAATACCCATGGTAAATGTGAACCTCCACTAGGATCAGTAACTGCACAATCTAAATCATTGACTAATGCTTGACTTGCTGTGGTAGAAGCTTCTTTATCGACCCAATAAACCATTACTCTAGCTCTTTTAATATTATTAGGTATTGTTATCGAATGATTTATAGTTGCTCCTTGTGAAATAGAGCCATTAAAGAATCTATTTTCTTCTATTAATTTTAAAGCTTTTAGACCATTTACTTTCCCCCATCCATAAATAAAGTCTGGTCCCTCATTTCCTAAATCATTTGCTGTGACCAACATTGCAGCTTTTAATAACCCTGAATGTGCAACGTTTCCATTTAACACCCTATAAGCATGATGCAATTGTGCCATAACTCCTGCTACTCCAGGGGCAGCCGCAGATGTTCCTCCTCCAGCAGCATATGTATTATTGGGATCTGTTGACATATGTCCTGCTCCATGAGCAGCTATATCTGGCTTAATTCTTCCATCTGAAGCTGGACCTCGACTACTAGAAGCTCTAATATTATCGTCAGCTTCTAAATTTGCCACTGCAATTACATTTTTACCGATTTTATGTCCTCCTGTAATATTTCCCCAACTTGTTCCAGCTCCATATCCGCAATCATTATTATTACTATTCCCTCCAGAAAACACTTGCATTAAAGCGTAATTATCAAAAATTTCTTTATCCACTAACTCTGTTGTTGCGGTATAACCTCCATTACAACCGTTACTATACGATGAAGAAAACACCAACACATTGCTATCTAAATAAAGAGGTATGGTTCCTCCCATTGCTGAGCTATATTGTCTTACATGAATATAAGCACCTGTCGCCATTCCTTTCATTAAAGGGTCTAGGTTTCCAGCTCCTCCAATGATTCCTGTAGTCATATCTCCATGTGTTCCAGTAAGGTCGCCTAATACATCCAACTGATTGGTTCTTCCTGTAAAATCGATATGAGGGCCTACAAAGCCATCGTCATTTATTGCAACACTTACGCCCTCTCCATTATATTTTCTCCCTCCTAAAAAATCAACATCTATGGCGTTGGAACGGTGTAGGTTTCTCCCGTCATTAGACTCTGGTTCACCTAATTCTTGTACTGTCTCTAGATATTGTACACAGCCCAATCTTGCTAAATCTTTAACCATAGAGCGGTGAACTTTTCCTATAACGGCTTTATTAGCGATCATTTCGCCAGTACATTTAACTCCAAAACCTAACAATTCTTCTTTTAGGTCATCCAGTTCAATATCTGGATATGTTTTAATCACCAATTCTACAACATCACCTTGAATTGCCCATGAAGGATAATTTTCCAACGCAATGCTTTCCTCCACTTTATCGACCACATTGATCGTTTGTATCGAACGAATATTTTGAGTTTTCAAATCGTTTAAATTGATTTTCACAGGAAAAGATGCAATGTAGGTGTTGGATGGAATATAACTCAATAAACGCACTCCTTTTTGTTTCAATTCTTGGATTTCTTTTTGAGTTGGAATACTATAAAACTGAACAAACTTATAGAAACGTTGAGCAAAAACTTCTTCTTTTGCCACGTCTTTTTTGGCCATAAAACGTTGGCCATTTTCTTCAAAAGTTACGGTTCCTCTTTTAAAATAAACCTGGTTATTTTGAGCATAATAGGCTCCTAACTGCAAAAGGACAACAAAAATTAAATAAGTATTTTTCATGGTTAAAATATTAGGGAGTATCCCTCCAAGATAACAAGAAATCCTGAATATCTTCGACAAAGTTTTAAACAAATTCATTTATAACAGTACATTTGTATTATGCCAACAAATGTTCTCTTAATTACACCACCATTTACGCAACTTAACACAAGTTACCCCGCTACTTGCTACCTCAAAGGTTTTTTAGAACATAAGGGGATTCCCACACATCAAAGCGATTTAAGTATTGAGTTATTCGATCGTATATTTTCAAAAAAAACGATTGAACAAATTTTTGAGCTAGCAGGTCAGCAGCATCCAATTCTATTACCTCAAGTTTGGGAACAACGTTCAGAATACATCAACAAAGTTGAAACGGTTATAAACTTCTTAAGAACACATGAAACGACAACTGCATACCAACTCATACACGATAGTTTTTTACCGAGAGCTCATCGATTCGAAAAGTTAGAAGAAGACTTATCTTGGGCATTCGGGAACCTTGGGATACTTGATAAGGCTAAACATTATGCCACCTTATTTATTGAAGAATTAGGGGATTTTATTAAAGCCAACATTGATGAGTTTTTTTCGTTTACACGATATGCTGAACGTATATCATCTTCGGCAAGTAGCTTTGATGAACTCGACGAATACCTTTCTTATGAAACAACTATCATTGAAAACGAATTACTAAAACTTTTAGCAGAAAAACTAGAGACATACTCTCCAGACTTAGTTTGTTTTTCTATTCCTTTCCCTGGTAACCTCTTTGCAGCATTGCGTTGTGGGCAATTCATTAAACAATACTTTCCCAAAACTAAAATAGCTTTTGGAGGAGGATATTGTAATACCGAATTACGTTCATTATCAGATGTAAGGGTCTTTAACTATGTAGATTATATTACATTAGATGATGGTGAGGCGCCTTTACTAAGATTGGTTGAACACCTTAACGGTTCTATCCCCAAAGAACAACTTGAACGCACCTTTTTATTACATAAAAACGAAGTTGTATACCAAAACCACATCCCTAACACTATATTTCACCATAAAAACCTTCCTGCGCCAAGTTACGAGGGACTAAAACATCACCTCTATTTATCTTTTCTAGATGTAATGAATCCTATGCATCGTTTATGGAGTGATGGGAGATGGAATAAATTGACCATAGCTCATGGGTGTTACTGGAAACAATGTTCTTTTTGTGATGTCACATTAGACTATATTGGAAATTATCAAAACACCACAGCAGATGACTTAGTCAATAAAATAGAAGCTATCATTAAGGAAACAGGCGTTACTGGTTTTCATTTTGTTGATGAGGCTGCACCTCCCAAAATGTTAAAAGCACTTGCGAATCGATTAATTGAGCGAAAAGTATACATTACTTGGTGGACCAACATTCGATTTGAAAAAACATTTACACCTGAACTTTGTCAACTCTTAGCAAAATCAGGATGTATTGCTGTTACAGGAGGATTAGAAGTAGCATCAGACCGCCTGTTAGCAAAAATGAAAAAAGGAGTAGATATTGCTCAAGTTGCTCGTGTTACGAATAGTTTTGCCAATGCAAATATTATGGTCCATGCTTATTTAATGTATGGATTCCCTACGGAAACTGAACAAGAAACCATTGATTCACTTGAGGTTGTTCGCCAATTATTTATTAACGGGTGTATTCACTCGGCTTTTTGGCACCAGTTTTCAACAACGATACACAGTCCTATTGGTCAAAACCCTGAAGCTTATGAAATACAAATAACGGGACCTCAATTTCAGGGATTTGCAGAGAATGATTTAACACACCTAGATCCTCTTGGAACTGAACATACTGACTTTACTGAGGGCTTAAATTTAGCACTCAACAACTATCTAAATGGTTTAGGTTTGGAGGAGGAATTACAAGCGTGGTTTGCTTTTGAAATTCCAGTAACTACTGTTCCAGAGCATCTCATCGAAACTGCTCTAACTTTCGAAAACTGATTTTATTCAATAATTTAATCCAAGACCTTTATTAACTTCGTTTAAAAATTGTTACTATGAATTTCACCAATCTTAAGGTCATCGAATTAGCCAGTGTGTTAGCTGGTCCATCTGTAGGAATGTTTTTTGCTGAGTTAGGAGCTCAAGTAATCAAGATTGAAAACAAAAGAACCAATGGTGATGTAACAAGAAACTGGAAACTTCCCAACGAACAAAAAGATGCTGTTTCTGCATATTTTTCTAGTATTAATTGGGGGAAGCAACACCTTTTTATTGATTACAGTAATGATGAAGATTACAATACCGTGTTACAATTGTTAATGGATGCTGATCTTGTAATCTGTAATTTTAAACAAGGCGCTGCTGCTAAATTTAATTTAGACTACGCTTCAATCAAAGCATTAAACCCCTCTATTATTTATGCCCAACTTAACGGCTTTGAATCTACTCCTGAACGAGTTGCGTTTGATGTTGTTCTACAAGCTGAATGCGGTTATATGTATATGAACGGACAAGCGGACTCCCCTCCTACTAAAATGCCACTGGCTTTAATGGATATTTTGGCTGCTCATCAGCTTAAAGAAGGAATCTTAGTTGCATTAATTAATAAAGCAACTACAGGTAAAGGAGCTTATGTTGAATCCTCATTAGAAGAAGCTGCTATTAGCTCTTTGGCAAATCAAGCAACCAACTGGCTCATGAACAAGAAAATACCTCAACGCATGGGATCTCTTCATCCCAACATAGCGCCTTATGGAGATGTATTTCAAACAAAAGATAACAAAGAATTGGTTCTTGCTATTGGTTCGGATGCTCAATTTCAAAAGTTTTGCAAATTATTAGGAAGCGAAGAACTTTCTAATAAAGCGATATTTCTCACTAACGAGGCTAGAGTTAAAAACCGGTCTTTACTTAAAGCTGCATTAGCTGATCTAATTATTAACTATAATCGAGATGAATTGATTGAAGCTTGTATTAAAAATGGTATTCCAATGGGAGCTGTACGTAACATGCAAGAAGTTTTTGAAACTCCTATTGCTCAAAAAATGATTCTTGAGGAGCAAGTTGGTAACCAAAATACAAAACGTGTAAAAACGATAGCTTTCAACATCTCAGAATAATACTTTTCATTTCTTAATTTAGCTTAAGTATTTTTCATTTTCTATTTCTGAACTTTGTATAAACATTAAAAACAAAGACTTATGAAAAGTACAATAGCATTTGCAGGAAGTAATAGTTCAAAATCGATCAATCATCAAATCGTAACTTATGTTGCTTCATTAACAGCCAATACCACTACAATTAAATTAACCGATTATGAAGCTCCAATCTATTCTGCTGACCTTGAAGAAGCAAGTGGAATTCCGTCGGGAATTGTTGCATTAAATGAAAAAATAGCCACTGCCGACAGGCTGATCATTTCTGTTGCTGAACACAATGGAAACTTAACTGCATTTTTTAAAAACATTATTGATTGGTTATCCAGAAACGATCGTGATTTTTTAAAAGGGAAAGAAATCATTTTATTCAGTAGTTCACCTGGACCAGGAGGGGCTGCTTCTGCATTAGCAACAGCTGAGAAAACGCTTCCTTATTTTGGGGCAACTATTAAAAACACCTTAAGTATTGGTAATTTTTATCAAGTATTTGAAGATGGAAAAATTAACGACACATCTATTCTCGAACAAATAAAAGCGGCTTTATTATAAAGTTTATCCCACTATTTTTATTGTGTTATGAATCGTAAAGCATTTATCTATCAACTTTTAGCAAGTATTCCTGTAACTGGATTAGCCATGAACTTAAAACAACTCTCAAAAATATCCGAGGTTCTTCCTCCTACCCCAAAAACACCAGTTCTATTCTTAGGCCATGGTAGTCCTATGAACGCGATAGAAGAAAATGAATTTGTAAAAGGCTTTAGGAAAATTTCAACAACATTTGAAACTCCTAAAGCCATTTTATGTATTTCTGCACATTGGGAAACGCGTGGAACTCAGGTTACCGCGATGCAAAGTCCTAGAACGATTCACGATTTTGGAGGTTTCCCTCAAGAATTATTTGAAGTACAATATCCAGCACCAGGAAGTCCAGAATTAGCCCAACAAACTCAACAGATTATTCAATCAGAAAAAATTATTTTAGATGAGAGTTGGGGGCTAGACCATGGTGCTTGGTCTGTAATTAAACACCTTTATCCCAAGGCTAATATTCCTGTTATTCAAATGAGTTTAGATCATCGTAAATCAGCCAAAGAACATTATGCTATTGCTAAAGCGCTTAACCAATTGCGATCAAAAGGCATTTTAATTGTTGGTAGCGGTAACATTGTTCATAACCTCAGACAAGTTGCTTGGAATAAATTAGACCAACCTTACGGCTATGACTGGGCTTTAGAAGTACAGTCCAAGGTCAACCAATGGATTCTCGACAAAAACCACGATGCCCTCATTAACTTTAACCAACAAGGAAAAGCTTTTCAACTAGCTATTCCTACTCCAGAACATTATCTTCCATTACTATACACCCTTGCATTACAAGAAGCTCATGAACAGGTAACTATTTTTAATGATCAAGCTATAGCTGGTTCTTTAACGATGACTTCATTAAAAATAGGATAGCAGCTTTTCTGTCTATGGATTGATACACTTAAAAACGATTTAGCTCCCCCTATTCTTACATTAAAATTCATTTTTTAATTTTTTTCAAAAAAAAATGCAATAAAAGAAAAAAGTTACGTCTTTATTAATGAAGCGTAATTAAAGCAATGCTTTTTTTAAATGTCAGAATTAGAGAATAATAAAAAATTAGGTGCATTTTTCGGAAGTGAGTACGATCAGTTAAAGTCATACGTACACTCTAAAATTGCCGATTCATCTGAAAGAGATGCTGAAGATATTATCCAAGATGTTGCCTTAAAACTATTTTCTCGTTCAAATGATATCTCTCCGATTAATAATGTTGCGGGGTTTGTTTATAATTCTATTCGGAATAAGATTGTAGACATTTTACGCGCTAAAAAAAATGAAAGGCAAATACAAAACGAAAATGAACAAAAACTCATTGAATTTATTGACCTTTTCTATGGAGAATCAGACAATAGTTATTCTGTTGCGATAAAAAACGAGTTAATACATTGTATTGCCAATTTAAAGCCACATTATAAAAGCATCATTATAGCGATTGATTTTGAGGGTTACACTTATAAAGAACTCTCAAAGATTACTAACGTTCCTGAGGGGACTCTATTATCGAGAAGACATCGTGCCCTTTCGATATTAAACAAACAATTAAAAAAGAATATTAACATTTAAAACTTAAAATTATGTCTAATTTTTTCAAACACAAAATGCGTTCAAAATCTCCAGCTGTCATTGCTGGATGGATTATTGTTGGAATTGTGGCTGTTACAGGTTTAGCTATTTTATTCGGCTACATCATTATGTGGTTATGGAATTGGTTAATGCCAGAGTTATTTGGGTTAACAACCATTAATTATTGGCAAGCTGTAGGATTATTTATTCTTTCAAAACTTCTTTTTGGTGGATTTGGTAGTGGTGATTCTAGCAGCTCTAATGATGACTCGTGTAAAAGTAAAAAACATAAAAAGAAAAGTGACTTTTCTAAATGGGAGCTATACGACAAATTCTGGAAAGAAGAAGGTGAACAAGCTTACCAAGAATACCTGAACAAAGAAAATTTTTCGGAAACTGATAACGAAACAACACATGAATAATACGCCTCAACTTTCGATATTAAAAACTGATATTAAATCTAGAAAGAAACTAAAAATTGTTCAACCCATCTTTAACAATCATAATGACATCTTTAAATGGACTGTTGATTTGGAAGACATTGACAATGTATTAAGGGTAGAGCATCACAAAAACTTAAGTGAAGACGACATTATTCAATTAGTCAAAGTTTGTGGTTTTTATGGTGAACCATTAGAAAGCTAAACCTTTATTTTATGGTCAGAGGAAGTACAGAAATATCATAAATAATTGGTGTAAAAGGTGGAATAACCTTTCCTGGCGACCCCTCACTTCCAAAGCCTTTATAGGAGGGGACCAACACCTTGGCTTTTTGGTTGTAGTACATTTTTGATAGTGCATTACTCAGCCCTTCTACCATTTGTCCCTCTTTTCCGAGTTGAAACTCATCTGGAAAACCATTTTTATAAGTACTATAGAATGTTACTCCATTAATAAATGAAGCTTCATAATTGAGCTGTATAACTGAGCCATAAACCAATTTTGTACTATCCAAAGGTTCTGCCAAGACCATGTAAGAACCGTCTATCTCTATTACAGAATCATACTTGGCATTCCATTGCTCCACTACACGATTAACTTCCTTTAACTCCTGTAATTCTAATACTTCTTTTTGTTCTTCTATTTTTTGTAGATAAGCCTTTTCTGATTCGATTGCTAACAACCTTAATGTTATGACCATCTCTTCTTCTCCCTTTAGAAACTGAGGGACTTCTTGAAGTGCTAAATAATCTTGATAAAAACGTTGAGGATTGATATAAAACGATACGCTATCACCTTGTTGTAATTTAGCGAAACCTTCTTCAATACCTCCAAGGTGTTTAGCCTTACCTAGCATTATAACATCTTTTCCTGAAGGAGAAATAGTCCTTGAATCGTAAAAAACAGAATCTGTTAACGTTTTCCACTGCATATAAACGGTCAAATAATCGCCACGTTTAGGTGTTATTTCATCACTATTAATGTCATGATATTTATACTTTAATCCATGTTCAGTTGCATAAAACTCGGGCGTTTCACTCCCACAACTTCCCAGTAAAAATAAAACGATATAAAACCCTATCTTTTTCATTTTAGTTCTATCAATTCTATATCGTACAACACAGGGGATAGAGGCGGAATTCTATCCAAATCTCCTACTAAACCATGTGCTAAATAGTGTGGTAAAATAACATAAGCTGACTCTCCTTCTCTGAGGTAAGTTAACGCCTCATGCAAGCCTGATTCAACATTATCCATTTCGATTAAAATATCCTGAGGGGCTCCTTTTTGAGAGGCATAACATAAGGTAGTATCGGCATCCAATAGACGAACCTTAAAATTTACAACTGCCACATCTCCTCTTTTAGCTTGCTTTCCATCTGCATTTTTAGCGTAAATATAACAGTATAAACCAGTCTCAGAAACAATAGCATCCCATTGATTCCTTTCAACAAAACGTTTTATTTTGTAGGCTTCATCTTTAGTCCAAAAGCGACTAATCGTTGTAGATTCTTTTGTGGTAATTTTTGGTGGTTGATTAAAATCTTCTGGCATAGGAATATCATTAGATTTATTGGATTTGCACATTACAAATCCCAACCCTATGCACCAATAAAAAATAAAGTTCCTCATGGTATTTTTTTTCAAAATAAACCTATCCTATTTCTTTAAAGAATGTACGTACATTTTCATTAAAAAGTTCCAGCGTTTTCGCCAACGATTCTTTACACATTCCTCCTGCAGCATTTTTATGTCCACCTCCATTAAAATAGGTGTTTGAAAACTCATTTACAGGAACATCCCCCTTAGATCTAAAAGACATTTTTACTTTTTCGGTATCTTCTCTAATAAATGCTGCCATTTGCACACCTTCTACCGACAATGCAAAATTAACTAATCCTTCAGTATCTCCTTTCTGAACATCAAAACGTTGAGCTTCTTCTAATGATAAATCAATCAGAGCAACAGGCACATCTTCCATTACTCTTAATTTTTCATTTAATGAAAACCCTAGTAAATGTAATCTGTTTAGGGTATTAGTATCAAACAAACGCTCATGTACACTAGCATGCATTAGCCCTCTATTAATTAAATCAGCTGCAATTAGGTGTGTTTTAGCTTGAACAGATGGAAATCTAAACGACCCACTATCTGTAACAATACCACAATAGATATTTTCTGCAATTGAAGGATCTATAAGCTCTAAATCACCTTGGTTTTCTATAAACTCATAGACCATTTGTGCTGTTGAACATGACGCAGTATCCGAGTGCATCCAGTCACAAAAATCACTTGGGTTTAAATGATGGTCTATCATGGCTTTATAAGCATTCGACTGTTCAACAACAGTAGCTAGTTCCCCTATTCTACTTAGGTCATTATAATCCAAACAAAAAACGATGGTGGCATTTGCTATAGCTGTTTCCACTTTATCTTTCTGGTCATCATATACCAAAATACGATCAGTACCTGGTAACCACGCTATAAAATCAGGAAACGCATCAGGTACTACCACTTGTACATCATGCCCTTTTTTAACTAAATAATGGTATAAAGCCAATGAAGAGCCGATTGCATCTCCGTCTGGAGATCGGTGTGAGGTAATAATAATTTGTTGTTTCTGTTCTGCTAATTTTTCGTAAATATTCATGCTTAGTTGGAATAAAAAACCCTATTCACAATTGAATGAATAGGGTTTTATCATTGAGTTAATCTATAATTCTATCTTCTAAAACCTGTCTTTTGAGCTTGTTTATGTTCTATTAACATTCCAATACAACTCATTGCATCTTCTTCTAAACCATTAGATACATCTTCACCTAATTCAGGAATATATACCTTAACAATTAATTTTCTAGTTTTATCAGATGTAAAAGAAAATTCTGGACTAGTATCATACTTTGTATTATCATAACGCACAGTTTCCACCTTACCATAAATTCTTTTTCTAGTCACTTTTTCTACTTGTTTCTTTACTGTAGTATTTGAGGCTGCATCAAATTCTTCAACGGTCTCAAGGGTTTTACTTTCTTCCCAATATGGTTTTGAAACCATTTCAACAATCTTAAATTCAATTTTACCATCTAAAACCTCATCACCAGAGCAAAGTGCAATTCTATAATCCATTCCTTTGTAAACGACAATACTAACTTCTGCTGTATCTCCTTGAGCAAAAGCCCCAAAAACAGACTGCCCGTTATAGACCATTCCTGTTTTTTTATGTGATGGATCACAAAAACGTTGAATTCCTCGACATTCTTCTTGAGCATTAGCTATAAAGGGTAATACTAATGTCATTACGAATAAACTATTTTTTACTAAATTTTTCATCATCAATTCAATTGTTTTTAATTATAAACTAGCATCAATTACTTGCGCTCTCAAATCAGCAACGAGACTTTTTATTTTTTCAAAGTCTTCTTTTGAAACGACTGTTTGAGCTCCTCCTGAAAACATAAATTTACCATCTTCTTGTTGAGTTGTTTCTGCTTCTCCCCCCTCAACTTGTTCTAAATTCATATAAACTTCTTCTAGTTCTGCTAATTCTCCCATTGTTTCCTGAATTTCTTCATCATCAATAGACATCATTAACCCCATAATGTTTTCTAAAGTCAATTTCTGATCGCCTATTTTTTCAGCCAAAATCCCATCTTCTTTATACTCTCCTAGCTCAGTTAAAATTGACATACTTTCTAGCCAACCTCCTAAAACAATATAAGCTAAGATTTTTTCTCTACCATTATCTTCTAGGTAATTAAACGCTTTATAATATGTTTCGTTAGACAAAAACAACAATGAATCTTGATTATCCTTTGAAATATTTTCTTCAATTCTTTTGAATACTGTCCCATCAAAAGCATTTTCAACATTTAGTTCAGTACTTAGTTGTCTAATTGTTTTAAAATATTTTAAGGCTTCAGTTCCTACTTCATTGTTTGCAATAAAGGCAAGGTCTGCTGAATAGGCTCCAAAGTTTAAAGCTTGAGACTTTTGATTATCGTATTTACTAATGTTATTGATATTGTTTAAAACAGAAGCATCAAATTGAATGTTTGCTTCTTTAATCACCTCAAATAATTCGTTAGGAGTAGGAACTTTATACTCAATATCGGTATCTATATCCAATGTTGCCACATCAATACCTTGAGGCTCTTCATGCGTCACTTCTTTTTCTACTTTTTTTACCTGTTTAACATCTTCTGATGTTTTTTCCTCAGTACAACTAGTTGTTACTAAAGTTCCTCCAAGCATTAAAAATGCTATTACATTTAAATTTTTCATTTTCATCTTGTTATTCTAACAATTCAACTATAGATAATGATTTTTTCTAACCTATAGATTCTGGTTTATCAAATGTATAAAAATATTTCTTTTCTGCCAGCTAAGTTGTTTAAAGTTAAACATAAAAGTTAACAACCAACACCATTTAATCTAGTAAATAATACAATCTTCTATCATCATCAATCAGGTAGACATTAGTATAATAAAAATGCAAGACATCGGTATAACTATAACCTAAATCCACCATATTCATGGCTCCTTCTTGCGACAACCCAACTCCATGTCCGAATCCATGTCCTTTTAATACAATGTTCTCCCCTTGATCTAGAATTGAAAAATAGGTACTTTTTAGCCTCCAGTCTTTTCTTATATCTGTTAACAAAATATGCGACTCCCAACCTGCTAGGTATTTTTTTCTATTTTTTTGATTGAAATGCGTCACTTTTTCTCTTGCAATAGAATCTTCAATCGGATATTCATATTTTTCTTTAAGGTAGCTTAACCACTTCTTTTTATTAATCGTTTTGGACCACCTGTAATTATTTTTTCCTACGGAAAAGGGATCTTTTTTACTTCTTAAATAGCTTACAGGTTTATTCCATACATTCTCACTATTTTCTGTTTGCCCCCCACTATTACTGTAAAATGCAGCCGTAATATACTTCATTTCGGAATCGACCAAAACTAACCCTTTAGTTTCTGCAATTGCTTCTTCCATTTTGGGATTCTGATAAAACTTACCAAAATACACCTGGCAATTTACCAAATCTGTCAACATAAATCCCTCGTGCAAAAATTTATTTTTATGTTTTAAAGCATAGGTTCTACTAATAATTGCTTGTACTTTGTAATATTCTTTTGATTGATAGTTTCCAGATTCTGACTCTAATACTCCAATTAAATATTGCTCTAGTGGAACGTGATTAATAAAAGTAAATATTCCATTAATCACTTTTACTTCTAAGTTTCCATAATAAATACGTCGTTTTGTAGACGGACTCATTGTTTGTATCCTAAAATATCCTTTAGGGTGAGTACGGTAAAAACTAATTTTATTGTACACCCCAATAGCGATATCATTTTGAGCTATTTTAACTTGATCTCCTAACCTTGAAATCACTATTTTGTCTGTTTCTGAGACTAATTGAACTGGAATTGTATCATCGGCTACTAGCTGATAATCAAACCCCTCATGTGAAAACACAGCTCTTTTTATAGTTATATTTCTATAGATACCAACAGCCAATACTTCTTCAGCATAACTATTAGAAACAAACAGAAACAGTATTATGATTACAGTTAAAAATTTCATTGGCAAGCAAAACTAAACTTTATATTCTAAACAGATAAACGCTTCTTTAACAAATTCTTAACAAGTGTTTTTTGAATTTAGCCTTTTGCAACTTTCAGCATTCCTTTAGCCGCATTTTTTGAAGCCCCAACTCCTCCACACAAAGCGGTTAACTTTTGATACGCTTGGAGTTGTTGTTCTCGAAAATCTCCTTTTAGAATCGCTTCAAAAGCTATGCCTAATTGCTCTTCATTTAATTCGCCTTGAATTAACTCTTTAACAACTTCGCGATTAAGGATTAAATTTACTAATGAAATGTATTGAATATTCACTAATCGTTTAGCGATATGATAGGAAATTGAACTGGTTTGATAACATACAACTTGAGGTACATTAAACAGTGCTGTTTCTAAAGTTGCAGTACCAGAAGTTACCAATGCTGCATGGGCATTGTTTAGTAAATTATAGGTATCATTGAAGATAATTTTTATCTCATGTTCCCCAATTACAGATTCATAGAAACTTTTTTCTAAGCCTGGGGCTCCCGCAATTACAAATTGATAATCCTTATAGTGATGAGCTACGGCCATCATTATGGGTAGTTTTTTGGTAATTTCTTGCTTTCTACTCCCCGGCAAAAGTGCTATTATTTGCTGTTGATTTAGGTGATATTTTTTATAGAAATCATTAGAGAGTAGAGCTTTGTTTTCACGAAAATCTTCTATCGCATCAATTAATGGATGTCCTACAAACTCCACCTCACAACCTCGTTCTTTATAAAATTCTTGTTCAAAAGGAAGAATAACAAACAGTCGGTCCACATCTCTTTTTATCTTTTCTATACGTTTCTCTTTCCAAGCCCAAACTGTAGGTGAGATATAATATAGGGTCTTAAAACCTTTGGCTTTTGCAAACTTTGCGATTCTTAAATTAAATCCTGGATAATCCACAAAAATAATGGCATCAGGTTGTTCCTCAATAATTTGTTGTTTACACAATTTAATATTTTTAAAAATGGTTCGAATATTTTTAACCACTTCTAAAAACCCCATGAATGCCAATTCTTTATAATGTTTTTTGATGGTCACTCCTTGCGCTGCCATTAAGTCTCCTCCCCACCCTGTAAAAGTTGAATCAGGTGAAAGTTTTTTTATTTCTTTCACTAAATTGGCTCCATGCAAATCGCCAGAAGCTTCCCCAGAAACTATAAAAAACTTCATAGACTAATCAGCTGTTAGGAAGAATGATAACGCTCCTAATATCAATGTAACTAACACCAATCCTTTCGCTGAGTTATCTGTTTTTATTCTAAAAAACAAAATGTAAAACAACAACATATTCGGCAACAATGAAAACACAATAATTTCCTTGTTCACTTGAAAATCTGCTGTTATAAAAATTCTCCAATACTGCTCTAAAGTAGATGCTGGTAATTTTACTTCTTTTGATAATAAGAAACCAAAAATTGGTAAAATCAATCCCGTTCCTATACCTACCCAAAAATTATTTATCCAAGATAATTGATATTTCATTGACATACGTTTCCTTATTTTTCTAGTTGTTCCTTAAGCCCTTGTATACAATCATAGGCCGTTAAATCATATTGAGTGGGAACGACCGATACATACTGATGGTCTAACGCCCACATATCCGTGTCTTCTCCTTCATCATAATTATGAAATTCTCCTGCTAACCAATAATAATTTTTCTTCAATGGATCTGCTCTTTCATCAAACGTATCATCCCAAAAAGCTCTTGCTTGCTTGCCTACTTTGATCCCTTTAATTTCTTCCAAAGGTAATTTAGGAATATTAACATTTAAACAAATTCCCTCTTTCATTGGATTATCCAAAGCATCTTTTACTATTTTTTTTACAAAATGTTGGGCAACAGAAAAATCAGCTTCTAGGCTGTAATCGAGTAATGAAAAGCCAATACTTGGAATTCCACTCAAAGCACCTTCGATTGCCGCTGACATGGTTCCTGAATACAGGACATTGGTTGAGACATTAGATCCATGATTAATCCCTGATAATATCAAATCTGGTTTTCTCTTTTCTTTGGCCAATTGATAGATTCCAATTTTGACACAATCGACAGGCGTTCCTGAACAGTTGTAGGCAACATGCTCACCAAAATAATGTGTACTGTGAATTCTCAAAGGATTATTGATCGTAATGGCATGCCCCATACCTGATTGAGGGCTATCAGGTGCTACAATCATAATTTCTCCAAATTCCTCTACAGCTTTAACCAACGCCATTATTCCTGGTGCTGTAAAACCATCATCGTTGGTGATTAATATTAGTGGTCTTTCCTGAGAATTATTCATTTTATTTTAATAATATAGATTAATTGTGTAAAAATAACTATTTGTATTTGATTTTGAGACTACTTTAGACATTACATTTGTATTTACTTTATAAAAAATGTTTATCCATATAATACAATATACTAAGAATGATACATAAACTCTTATTTACGATTGCTCTTTTAACGTCTTTTAACCTTCTTCTTGCTCAAGAAACTAAAACGGTTGATGCTAAAATTGATGAAGTTACGGTGTTTTTAAACGGTGCTGAAATCAAACGAAAAGCTACTGTTTCTGTCGACAAAGGAACGAATGAATTAAAATTTGTAGACTTATCTCCATATATTCAACCCAATAGCATTCAAGTCAAAGCGAACAACAAGGCCTTGACTATTGTTTCGGTTAACCATGAGATTAACTACCTAGAAAAGAAAAACATTGCTAAATCTCCAAAAGTTCAAGCAATCAATGACAGTATCGAAAACTTAGAATTCAAATTACAGATTAGACAGTCTTATGAGCGTGTTTACAATGAAGAAAAAAGTTTGTTACTAACCAATAAAAAAATGGGAGGAGCCAATACAGGCGTAGACATTGAAGACTTAATGGATGCTGCAGATTTTTACAGAGAGCGCCTAGCAAATATTGAAACAAAGCTATTGGATATTAAGAGAAATAAAAAAGAATTAAATGCTGCAATTGCCCGTTTAAAGAAACAACGTTCGTTGTATTATAATACGGTAAAAAACACTGGAGAGATTACTGTAAACCTTACAGCTTCTCAACGAGCTAGTGCTAAAATAGAACTTACTTTTGTTGTTAATCGTGCTGGTTGGGTTCCATTCTATGATATTCGTTCCAACAATTTAGAAGAACCTGTAGATTTAACTTACAAAGGGAAAGTTTACCAAAAAACCGGAAATGATTGGAACAATGTAAAAGTAAGGCTTTCTACAGGAAATCCATCTAATGATAATACGCAGCCTCAATTTTCTAAATGGTATTTACAATACTATACTGCTTATGCAAAAAACAACCGCTACAGTGGTAAACGTAAGAAGATAAATGCAGCTTATGCTCCTGCTCCATCCTACGACAAAGGTCAATATTTAGAAGAGGTTGAAATTGAAGATGATGAGCTTGATTTTGAAATTGCAAGTAACTCTCTTGCCAACTCTACAACAGTTACAGAAAGTACTGTTAACACCACCTTTGACATCGCATTGCCTTATACAATTAAAAGTGATGGAAAATCCAATTTAATAGCTATTCAGGAGTATGAATTACCTGTTAGTTATCAATACTACACGATGCCAAGAAAGGATCATGATGCCTTTTTATTATCCAATATTGTTGGATGGGGCGATTATAATTTATTGGCTGGTGATGCCAACATTTATTTCGAGAATACTTTTGTGGGGGAATCTTATTTAGAAACTGCTATTACCAATGATACGTTAAGTGTTTCAATGGGAAGAGATAAAAGTATTATTGTAACGCGTGAAAAAATTAAAGATTTTTGTAAAAACAGTACGTTAGGAGGTAATAAAAAATCGACTCGTGGTTATGAATTAACGATTCGAAATAATAAATCTCAAGCCATAGAAATTGAAGTAATAGATCAAATTCCTCTTTCTAAAATTAAAGAAATCGAAGTTGAATTAATTGAAAATAAAAAAGCTGAATATGATGAGAAAACAGGAAAGCTAACTTGGCGTTTAAAAATTCCAGCAAACTCTACAGAAACCGTTAGCTTTAAATTCTCTGTGAAGTACCCTAAAAACCAAACTATTAACAACCTATAAAACGATGCTTAAACTTTTCTTTTTCTTCCTGTTATCCCTAACTACCTTGACTAGTCTTGCACAAAACTGTTCTACATCAGCTGTCACTATTCTGGACCAAAGCATCAAAGAAACCAGTGGGTTAATCTTTTTTAACGGGAAACTTGTTACCCATAATGATTCTGGCGATAGCCCTAACCTTTATGAAATAGACACCATTACAGGTGCTGTTACAAGAACAGTTAGTATAACAAATGCTTCTAATGTTGACTGGGAAGATATTACACAAGATGATCACTACATTTATGTTGGTGATTTTGGGAATAACAATGGAAACCGAACTGATTTAATCATCTACAGAATAGCTAAAGCTGACTTTAATACACAAACTAATGTCACAGCAGATAGTATCGTTATTCAGTATGCTGACCAAACCAACTTTTCTGCTCAACCTAATGCCAATGACTATGACTGCGAAGCCATGATTGCTTATCAAGATAGTTTAATGTTATTTTCTAAAAATTGGCTGAATGAAAAAACCTATTTATATACTTTACCCAAAACACCCGGAAACTATAACTTAGTAAAACGTGATAGTTTTGATACTCAGGGGACCATTACTGGTGCAACCTACAATCCTAATACCAATGTTATTTTATTGATTGGTTATAAATCTACAACTCTTTCAAAATATTTATGGGAATTGGCTCAATTTCAAGGATATAATGTTTTGCAAGGAACGAACACAAAATGTAATGTAAGTCTTACAGGAAGTATTCAAATTGAAGCTATTGCTGTAAAAGGTGACTTCGACTACTTTATTTCATCTGAAGAAATTTCTTATGCAGGTATTACATTAGATACCTATTTATCTTCCTACAGCTATGGAGGTGTTTCTATTGATGAAAAGAAAAAGTTCTCTATAGAGCTCTTCCCTAACCCTGTTGACCATTACCTCAACTTTATTATTAGAAATATTTCAAACACGATTAAGCACAAGGTTAAAATCACCAATTCCATGGGGCAAACCATCTATGAAAATGATGCTATTACTACTCCACACAACAGTATTGATACTTCTAATTTTCCCAAAGGAGTTTACTTTATTTCTGTGACTTCTAAAGAAAACGCTATCACCCAATCATTTATTAAAAATTAATCGTTTATATATAATTTAAATTGAGCTAAGCACGCTGAGATTTCACAGTAACTTTGATACCTATGAATTTCCTAAAGAAATATTTGCCATATCTAAAAAACAAATACCTCATTTCAATCATTGTATTATTGACGGTATTATTGGTGATTGAGGATACAAATATTTTTAGTCTTTTCGAATTAAAATCTGACCTTAAAAAATTAAGAGAGGATAACATTCAAAAAGAAAAAGACATTGAAAACATCAAGCAGAAGACCTTAGAGTTAACCACCAACCCTGAAGCGTTAGAAAAATTTGCTCGAGAAAATTATAAAATGAAGAAAAAAGATGAAGTGATTTATCTTTTTGTTGACAAAGATTCCACAGAATTAGAATAAGAGATGTACGGTAAAGAAGAAGCTATAGCACTTCGTAAACTTTTTTGGACCAGTTTTGGAAAATATATTGGTCACAATAGAACAGCAAGTGGTCAAAAGGGTAAATGGTTGAATTATAAAACTGGAGTAAAAGATATCTACTTTAGGATGGATGTAGATAAGCGAACTGCAAAAGTTTGTATTGACATTCAACAAAATGATCCAGGAATTAGAGCGCTTTTCTTTGAACAATTTAAAGAGGTTAAAACTGTTTTTGA
The DNA here is from genome assembly GCA_025210295.1 of Flavobacteriales bacterium. Taxonomy (NCBI): domain Bacteria; kingdom Pseudomonadati; phylum Bacteroidota; class Flavobacteriia; order Flavobacteriales; species Flavobacteriales bacterium. The sequence continues at coordinate 182,780 of JAOASC010000047.1, forward strand.
AGACATCACCAATACGAACGAATGGATTTGGCTTGACAATTACACCAACTCGTTTAACAAAGATATTAGTCGTATTTACGTTGAAATTGATGGGGTTAACCTTTATAATAAAGAAACTTGGAATATTATTTTTCCTTTTCTTTCTAAACACTTGATTGCTTTAGATGAATTTTGGGAAGAATTTAAAGACTTATTTAAACAATTAGAGAAATAATATTTCTTTAGGGATGATCAAAAAAATAAATTTTTAATCACCTTTTTGAGTTTAAATTAAAAAAATCATTATATTTGCAAACTCAAATTTGAAGGCGAGGTAGCTCAGTTGGTTAGAGCGCTGGATTCATAACCCAGAGGTCAGGAGTTCAAATCTCCTTCTCGCTACTAGATTTCAAAACAGAAAGGACTTCTAATAATATAGAGGTCCTTTTTTTGTTTAGTAAAATAAATAATAACAGATAAACATTAAAGATCAATACCTCTTTCAATAGTTAGTCCTAAAATTTCTACTAGCTCGGATTCATATCAGCCCTAGGCTGACAGGAGTTCAAATCTCCTTCTCGCTACTAGATTTCAAAACAGAAAGGACTTCTAATAATATAGAAGTCCTTTTTTTGTTAAAAAACTACTCCACTATGCAAGAATTTGTTACCTATATTCTATACTCAAATAAATTTAATAAAATTTATATTGGGTATTCTTCTAGCCTTATAAACAGGTTTTATTCTCATAATAAGTTAGCTACTAAAGGCTATACTATTAGATATAGACCTTGGGTAGTGATTTATGTTGACTTCTTTGAACAAAAAACAAAGGCTATTAAACATGAAAAATTTCTTAAATCAGGAAAAGGTAGAGATTGGATTAAAAATACATTGATTCCAAAATATCAACAGCTCGGATTCATATCAGCCCTAGGCTGACAGGAGTTCAAATCTCCTTCTCGCTACTACTATAAACATTGTAGTTTTAACAAAAAATGGCTTCTTTAAAAGAAACTATTTTTTGTTTGGAGTAAACATTAGCTCACTTTTTATACTTTGGAATACAGAAAAGTCACTTGTTTTCTCTACCATTTTTTATTGTTTATATAGTGCTTTTTCAAAACTTTTATATCTGCGTGGTCGCTTATTAAATTTGCTGCATCACCAAAATGATTTGCTAAAGAAGTTAAATAGGTCTTCCTTAAATTTTTTAGTTGTAATTCTTTGTCAATCCCAGTTAATTTCCAAAAATGAGTAAACGCTTTAGACACTTTATCAATTAAAGTTTTCCTTTTAGCAGAATCATTTGTAGCAATAAGGTACTTACCTGAATTCTTATTTTCTAAATAATCCAAAGAAAATTGATTATAAAATACGCAAGACTTCAATGAAATTGCTTCTCACTTCATGTAATACCATCTCATTTTTGGATTCATAATACATAAATAGTTTTATATTTAAATAAAATATAAATTATGAAAGCTACACTTTTATTCATTTTAGTATTGTTATCTGTTTCTTGTACAATAGATAAGAAAAAGGAAGAGCATGCAATAAAAAAAACTTATGAGAAATATAAGACTGCTATTTTAAACAAAGATGGAGACACTGCTAGTTCTTTTTTATCTATAAGCTCATTAGAATATCTGGACAATATTGTTTACAAAGCACTGTTTTTAGATTCTATTGAATTAATTGAAGAGCCAAATATCAATAAATTATATATACTATTTGCTAGAGCTAATTCTATTGATAAAGATATGCGAGGAAATAAACTTTTTTCCAAAATGATTAACTTAGGATTTATGGAATCAAATGGTTATGCTAATACTAGCATTAGTCATATAACTTTTTACAGCTCTTCTGCAAAAGCACAAGTAACTCAGAACGGTAAAGAAAAAGAGGGGCTCATATTAGAATATTTTAAAGAAAATAAAACTTGGAAATTAAATTTATTTTCAAAAAAATTCTTAAAAAATGTAAATTACCTTTTAGATAATCTGGCTAAGGAAAACGAAATGGATATTAATGATTTTTTAATTTCAGCAATTAATTTCAGCTTAAACAAAAATATTAATAGTAAAATTTGGCACCCTAAGTATAATTTAGATTCATAAGTATCAACAACAATCCCAATAAAAATAAGCATTAGAAAAGTCTTTAGCTATTACACTTTGCTTATTAAGAAAAACCTTCCTATGAATCTTGTAATACTTTAAGTTGTTGCTATCATGTTTTAATAGTACTTGGTATAGAAGCACAAGAAGAAAAATTATCGGAAGCCTATCTTGAAATCAACAAAGCTTCAAAATGTATTAAAAGTTATTTTAAAAAGAGCTCATAATTCTATATGATTTTATATTTTTGATTCAATAAAAACTATCTCAAATTATAAAAAAATGAAAAACCTTTTATCCCTTTCAATTTCAATTCTATTAATTAATATTTCTTTCTCACAGCAACATAGCGAACCGCTTGAGATTAAATATAATTTTAAGAGTAAAACCCTTAAATTAGATTCTAATAAAATAAAATCTATGGCTAAAGGTGACTTTTTCAAAGTCAAAATTGATAACATAAACCTTAATATTTATGGAGTTTCTTTAGAAAAGAATGATAGTACTTTATTTAAGGAGTTTAATACTTCTAATCTATTTAATTCTTATACTAACTTATCTTCTTTAGTTGATGGAATTATTAGTTCAGTTATTAGCATTCCCAAAAACGAAATTGATTCAAATAATAAAAAAAAGATTCAAAAACCTTCAGAATTAACAGGTATATCTAATTTTTATTCTGTTAAGTTGCTTAGTTTTGGATTTTTGATTAAGAATATAGCATCAGATATCGATAGTTTAGCTATTAAAACAAACATGGATATTAAAAGGTCAAAAGTCCTATATTCAATAGAAAAAAATGATCCAAACAAAAAAATAGACATTAAATATATTGATAAATATCACGCCAAAATAATAGAGTTTAAAGATTCTTTAGAGTCTATTGGCAAAGGAATTTCTTCAATCTCAAACAAACTAATAAAAATAAAAGACTCATTATCAAAAATTGACTCTTCTAAGTACATTAAAACTGTTAATGATTTTAATACACTAAGTACTGCTGTTTCAAAATTACAAGTTAATTTATCTTCTGAAAATGTAAATAAGACACTTAATACTTTATATGATATTATTAATAATTCAAGTGGTAAATATGAAACATTACCTATTCAAATGACAGATGATTTTACTACTTTGAATCTAAAAATAACACCTTTAGACTCTGGTAGTCGCTTACCTTCTTATAACACTAAAATAGCTTTTCCATTACAAAGAGACTTTTATTTCTCTGTTGGAACTGGTGTTTATCATGCAGGATTAAATGATTCAGTATATTCTGTAATTGGACAGAATGAAAATGACTCTGTAAATAGCTATAGATTAATTAACGAACGAAGTAATAATTTTGAATTAGGAGCAAATATTATGTTACAAGGTGGATATATATTCTGTCGAAAGAATAATATTAATATAGGTGTTCATGCTTCTTTAGGAACAGGGTTTTCTTTTACACAAAATGTTCGAACACGATTTTTATACGGTGGCGGTCTAACTATTGGTAACAAACACAACTTAGCTATAAATATTGGAGGCATTTCAGGTTACGTGGATAGATTAAGTAACGCATTTAACTTAGATAGTAAATATTCTGAAATCCCTGAAAAAACTAATGTGTCTTTAATTCAACATAAGCTTTTTGGATCCGTAGGATATTGTTTTATTTTCTAATAAAGTTAAACACATAATCTATATGCCAAATTAATCGTTCTTTGCTTCCTTTATCTAAGGCTCTTTGTCCTGACAGCATAGAAGTAAAGAAGCAATATGAGTTTAATTTAGGGTTTACAATTTTTCTAGTCCCTAGTTTTTCGTCAAATTCAAATTCGTAGCCCATCCATATATTTTTATTATTGTTCCTATCTGCTCCAAGTAATGTTCTTGCTTGAGTATTTGATACAACAATTACTTTAGGGTTTAAATATTCTAAGATAGATTTGGCTATATCTAGTTGTTCAACAATAAAATTTAACCCATCAGCAGACTTAAACAAAACATCTCTTATAAAAGCTTGTTCCGTTTCCTTAAATACTAATAAGTCTAAGTGTGCCCAAGTTAATTCTTTTTTGTAATCATCTTTTAGTATCCTTTGAATTTCTCCAAATGGCTTGAAATAGTAATGTCCTAAAGCTTGCTCTCTTGTATAAATACTAGAGTTTGTTGATTCACCATCATAAGATGGGTTTATTCCAACAAAAAGGATATCTACATCTTTAATTCCTTCATCAAACTGAAAAGTAAAACCGCGATCTAGCAAGTTTTTTTCATACTTTCTAGTACTTGTATTTATAGAACTGTTTTTATACTTGTCCCAAATATTTTGATAAGATTCTATTAAAGTTTGGCCTTTCATAATGATTCTTTTTTAGAATTAATTCGCAGATAAAATCAAGTATTTGATAAATAAAAAAATCAAATTCGGAACAAACTAAGAACTCTTTAATGCTTATTTTTAAGTAATTCTATCTTTTCAATATCTAAGCCTGTAATTTGAGCAATTAGGTCTACATCAAGGCCTTTCTTTAAAGCTTCGATCGCTATTTTTTGTTCCTTGTTTTTTAACTGTTTTGCCATTTTCTCCATTTTCTCCTTAATCTTATAAGGCGGCACATACTTTAAACTCAATAGTAATTCATCCATTAAGCCATCAACTTTAAAACTAAAATAAGTTTTTTCCGAAATAATCAAATGATCTAATACTGGAGTATTGACAATCAATCCTGTTTGAATTAATCGATCTGTAACATCTTTATCTTCTTTAGAAGGTATCAAATCTCCTGTAGGATGGTTATGACATAAAATAACCTTAGCAGCACGTTTTTGCAAAGCAAAACTAAAAACCTCCATAGGTTCTACAGTAACAGACTTAAAAGAACCTAAACTCACTAATTCAATGAATAAAATACGGTTGTTATTTTCTAACCCAATTACCCAAAAATGTTCGCGATTACGATCTATTAGCTGCTCTCTTAGAAAAATCTTTTGCATAACGCTATACAAATGATCTCCGTTAAGCACTTTTATTTTGTCTTCTTCGCTTAATTGTATATTCATGATTATAAAATAACTTTATTAATTTTTTTATCAGTTTCTTACCTACTAGTAAACATAAAGAAAGTTTTACTTTATTTCTAATAATTACTTAGCTATGTATCAAAAGAGTATTTTTATCGGCAAGAAAAAAAATTATTCTTTAATAATTTTTGATTTTCCAATCACATTACCATTTTCTTTAACAATTAAATGATACAAACCTTTAGGTACATTTTTTAATGAAATTTGAGAATTTATGTATTGAATGGGATAAGTTAAAACTATTCTACCAGAATTATCTATTAAATGAGCAAGTAAGCTATTGTAAGAATCTATATCTTTTATTTTAATTGTAAAACTTTCATGTGCTGGATTGGGGTATGCTTTTATTTGATTAAAATTATTGCTTCCTACATTTCCAAAATAGTTTTGATAAGACACCCTTAAATTATCTATCATCCAACCTTCTTTATTTGTCTCTATAGCGTCACTAATAAAATTAAATCTTATCATCAAAGTATCTATAGTAAATGCTTTAATAGGCATTGACCAAATCCAATTGATAGATGCATATTGCCATTCCGTAACAGTACCAGAAACACCATATTCACCATTATAAAGAGTATCATCGTATGGAAGGTAATCTATAAAAACATTAAGGTCGTTAATTATATTATCCCAACTTTGACCATAATCATAAGATACTTCAATATACCCACCATCTAATAAAGAGTCACTATCAATTTTATACATAAACTCTACCAACATATTATCTGCCCAACCAGCAGGACTAGGAACTGTCCCCCCATAATTATCTGTCGGTATCAAAATAAATGAAGAGTGATTATTTATTGGATAATTAGATATAGAATCTGTGATTAAAACTCTATTAAAAGAATAAGCAGAATCAAATAGCACTTTACTTGGTTTTCCTAGCTCCCATATGTTACTTGATGAAGTATCAATCTCTATGACAGAGCATGGCTGTTCAAAATCGCAAGAATCAATGGTTACTTGTTGAGTAAAGATACTTGTGATACTTAGAAATATGTTTAATATAAGTAATAATATATAATTTTTCATTGCTTAATCATTTTCCGATTAAATAGAAGTTTTTCACCTTCATACACTATCAATAGCATATTCCTATAGATATATTATAATGAGCAGTTTTTACAATTGACACACGAACTTAAAAAAACTTTTTTTAATGAGTTCTAAGAAACTTTCTCATTCTAATAGATATCAGTATACTTTAGATTGAACATCCAAAAAAAAAAAAATAAACAACTAGAAATCAAACATATACAACAACTAAGAATACAAAAGCGCCATTTGGAACATTACCGGCGAAGCCGTTTCGTTTAGTTAGTTTCCCGATTTTTGGTACGTTTAAAAAAGGAGAATATTACTAAAAAACTAATATTAAATATTATTCCTATTATAACATACATACCTAACTCGTCTAATAGAGAATAAGAAAAGTTAAGTGGGTCAATTGTTTCCTCTTCAACTTCATATTTTAAGGTTAGATTTAAGCTTAAAAATCTAACTAAGAAAAATATAATAAATGATACTTGAAGAATACTAAAAACTATTATTGTCTTTTTCATATCAATTCTAATATTTATTGAGCATCTATATCATCTGAAGACAGAGAACCTGTGTTATTACCACTTGAACTTCCTCCTCCGGATGAATTAGCTGATGAACCAACAGATTCCCCTGAACTGCCAGAAGATTCTCCCATACTTCCTGCCCCTTCCATCTTTTTTACATCTTTTTTGCTGGTATATTGTGTCTTTAATTCATCAGTTACCTCAGTCACACCATCACCTTCTTTTATAATTAAAAAATCTTGAAGAGAAGTGGGTATTAAAAAGTCTTCATCATAGTCTATTCCTATTATAGATTCTTCTTCAAATATTTGAGTACCTCCTATCTTAACAATATCGCATGTAATAGATGTACAATTATTACTAAATAAATCATAGACACCTATAACTTTACCATTAGACTTAATTTTTTCATTTGAAGTAGTTGGAGCCGCATCAAATTTATCTAGAGTCGCATCTAACATTTTTCTTATTTTGACATCATCTTCTAAATCGTCAATCTTAAATGCTCGAGCTTCTAACCTGAACAATTCTTTCGAGACATATTCTTCAGCATTCCCACCATCATATCTAATCATAACACCTTCCCCAATGGTTCCATATGCCTTACCATATCGTCCAAAAGTATATACAACTAAATCCTTACCACTTTGAACGGTTAAAAATGTATGTCCAGTACCTTTAGTTTCAGTATATATAACAACTTCTAAACCTTCTAGTTCAATTCCATCAATGACTCTATTCTCACTAAATGCATAGGGACTATTATGAGAATATTCTGCTTCCAACGGATCAGTCGAAAAGAACCTACCTAACCTCGGGTCATGCATTCTATACTTATAATTAACAGAGTTTCCATTCCCTTTGATTTCATTATCCATTTCTTGTCCTTGGAACCCATAACGCGAGCTTTCACTATTCGAACTTAAAGCACCTATTTCCATACCAAATGGATAATAAGATGAGTAGCTCACCACATCACTCTCGAACCCATCGAACGTATTATTTACATAAGGCTTGATTAACTTA